>VGCI01000002.1 GCA_016870095.1 Alphaproteobacteria bacterium
TGATAGCTTCAGCACCGAAAGAACATAGATCAATCAATGATTCTATTGTGTTGCAGGGAAACATAAGCTCTCTCCATTAAACAGAAATCCTAAATTAAAAACTGGACCTATTGTGGGGGGCTTGACAGTAAAATTCTTATTATTTCATTACCAATACCACTTAAGAATATAATTGGCTTTTTTTTATCCTCACTTAGGATTGGTATTTCAACTCTTTCACCTGTTTCTGAAATATATTCTAATGCGGCATTGCATGCATTGCGATGTTTTAACCGTTCAAAGTTTCTTCTTAAAATTGTACGAACTTTCTCATTTTTGAATAAATCTTCCGTGGGATCTAAATTTTGTTCCATATAATCTGCAATCTTTTGACCATCATCATTTAATTCCATAAAAAATGTTTTAAGTTCAAATGGACAAGAAGGATCTAAAATAATTCCTTGAACGAGCTCAACAATATTTATTTTATTGAGTTGCTCTTGGAATGTTCTTAAAGAGTGATATAATTTTGCGTGAGTTTGTTCAAAAGAGAGGTCGCTTGATTCTTTATCAACAATTAAACTTCTTTTCCATAGAAAGCCCTCATCTTCTAATGCTAAATTTTCTAATGTTACACTTGGAATAGAGTCAACACATATAGCAATATGGGACTGTAATAAAAAGATAAAAGCCCAAATTCTAAAGAAAAAGGGTATATTTCGCATATTATTTAATAACTATTTTTAGAGTATCCCGGTTTTTTAGGGGGATATATTCGCGTAAGTATTGAAGGGTTAATTCTCCGGGTCCAAAGTTTTTCCCAATGTTTATTTTTCTTAAATGTTCTAAATGAAATAAATTTATTAAACATCTAAGACCATTATCGCTTATTTTATTGCTGCGTATGTTAATTTCTTCAAGCAAAACATGATTCGCTAATTCATTTACAACAACAAGAAGTCCATCATCTGAAAGCAAATTATTTTCAAGGGTTAAGGATATAAATGTACCTCGCATTCGATTTAAATATGATGCAACTTCACTAGTTATACGCGGACTTGAATTACCGAGATTATTTTCTGAACGTATATCAGAACCTAACTTGTCGAAGACAATTGCTCTATTAGAAAGATCAAGGAAACTTAAAGACCTAAACATTGATTTAATTCTTTTTTCTGTAAGATCTAATTCTTGTTCAAGTCCAAAAATCCCCTTTGATTGTACCCACGCCCATAAACGTCGAGCACTAGGTTCTAACATTCCGTAGATTTGGGGGTTTTTTAATTTGGATATTGTGCTAGCGCTAATACTTGATGCCTGGGCAAGAACATCTTGCGAAGGGCACGCACGTATAAATCGTATTACTAGCTCTCTGTCATAATCTTTCCCAATAACTGTCCGTATCAAACTTTCTTCATGAGAAAGCTCACGTTTTACAGGCACATTAACTTCTGAGAAAGACATATTTTCTAGCCTCTTTTCTAGGCCTTCTAATTCATTTTCAATAGATACAACTGCATCAATGTAAAAAGCACATAATACAAAAAAAAGGGAAAATTTTATAGGTTTTTTCATTTTTGTAACCTTTCGTAATTTACATAGTATTCTAATCCTTTTAACAGAATAAGGATAGTCAAAATTTAATTTTCAAATTTAATAATCTTAGTAGACCATTTATCACCTAAGTTTTATGGATATGCTGAATTTATTGAGAAAGTTTGGAAGAAGAAGTAGAGTCGTTTTGTAAAAAGGCTGGCTCTATCTATGGCAGAGAACTATAATAGATACCGGGAACCTAAAAGTATCATCGAATATACTGTGAGGCATCACTATCTCTATAAGTTTAGCTTAAGAGATGTAAGTGAAATGCTCATGGAGCAAGGCCCGAAAGTTCCTTATGAGACCATTCGTAAATAGTGTAATTGGGGTCCTCGTGCTTATGAGCTATCCTTAACAAGGATACGGCAGGACCTGTGGATTTATGCCTACCTTGCTCTCATTGTTGTAAAGTACGCATGCTAATACCCATAAGAGAAGAAAAAGCTGCTTGCGATAAAATTAATTCATAACGAACGCTGCTACGTCCTCAAAATCATTTGTTCCGGAATCGAGCTTTTTGGTGTCTGTTATATTCATGTGTCATTTCCTTTTTTGAGTTCATGTTATACTCAATAACACAGTCTTGTGAACACTCCCCTCTTCCAACATTTTACTCCAAACAATTTGACGCGGCCCAGCTTAAGCCTTTCCTTTTGATTCAACTGTTGATACTTTTTCATGGCAACAATCCTTTTCTTTTTTATCAAAAAGTAAGATTGTTGCACTTCTTTCTAGAATCCAAGCGTCGCACTATTTAGCCTGCTTAAAAAATAAGCTATCGATGATACTCTGCTTCAATTTCATTCCGGTCATGAAAGTTTGCAATTTCATACAATATATTGAAAACATTCCATTCCTGACGCTCAATATGAGTAAGAAAACGTTATTACAAAACTTCCAATTTAAGGATGTATTTTTGCAAGCGGCCCTTCAAACGAATCCTTACATCGGGCCTACTTCTTCCTCCTCTTCATCAGATATTGGTGGGTGTATCTCTAAAAGATGCCAGTATAATTCCTTTTCTTGATCTCTAAGTTCCTCAAGTTCTTTAGTTAACGCATGGTATTTAGATGTATATGATATTTCATCCCACCATTCAGGAGCTATTTCACCTGGCTTTTTTGCCTCTTCATTTATTTCAGTTTTTAAAGACTTTATTCTTTTTTTTCTTTCTTTTGATTCCTCTAACATAATCCTATGTCTTTTCTCCCTTTCTTGTTCCTCTACTTCTTCATCATAAAAATCAGTGGGGTCATTCTTTCTGAGTTGCAAATTAGGAGCATTATTACCATTATTACTTTCTTCTAATGTATTTAAATTCATATGGAGTTGAATGTTATTTTGGTTTAATGATAAGTTTTTATCAACTTTCTCTTTTTCATCGCTTGCGAAGTTATTTTCTAAAAGAATAGTACATATAAATACCACTCTTAATATGACATTACTTGATATTTTCATTGTGATTAAGATCCTTCCTTATTTCTGAGGGTTACTTACATGATAATCTTAATAAAATATCACTTCAGGTCAAATAAATTAACATAAATAATAATGAAATTAAACTGAATATTTTGATTAAAACATGATAAGGTGAAGTGCCCCCCACAAGAACCGGACACCTTGAATTAGCCGATTAAGTTACACCTCACTTGTCCAGTCTTAAGGGATAGCACTTTCGAGATCGTTTAAGTAATTGCCTAAAAAAACTTCTTACCTAAGAACGATAGATAATTGACAATATCTGAATATAAAGTAAGAGCTCATTTACATAAAAAACTTAAAGCAGGACTGGTGTACGTAGAGGCCCATTAATGATTTGTTTATAATGATTGATTAAGATGAGTTATCAAAATGCATGTTTGGAGAACTCATGAAATCATTTAATGAATTAGCAGATTTTTATCAACTTGTTAGAGAGATAAACAATAAAAGCCTTGTGTTTCAAAATTTATTGATTGGTAATGGGTTAGGCCTTTCACATCCTAATCCAAAAATTAATGAGGTATTTACGTTTGTCGCTAAAAAATTCATCGACAATAAGCTTATAGAAGCCTTGGAAATCAAAAGATTAATAGTCCTGAGAAATTTCTCGAGAAATCTTGGCTAATAATTAAAAAACACATCATTAATAAATATATGATAGATATATATAGTAAGCCCATGTTAATAAGGGAATATTATATATCGGATTTTCTAACAAGCTTCCATAATGTTTATACCGTTAACTATGATCCTTTCACATACTTGGCAATTTCGAGAATTATTAAGAAAAAAGGCAGAAAATATACCGATTGTATATTATTTGATGGAAACTATTTAGATTATAATAACTCCGAAGACAGAGTTATTAGCCGCTTAAATGATTCGAGCACTAGAAAGCTTCTTTATTTGCATGGTGGGTTTCATTTATTCATTAGAGAATCAGGTATAATAAGGTATTACAGGACTAATAACGACTTTCGTAGAACGGTTCGAAACCTTTTCAAAACCAAGGAAGAACAGCCATTATTAGTATTTGAAGTTAATTCTGAGCGTAAGCAAGAAATAATTAACAATAATAATTTTTTAAAAGCTGCTCATGAGCATCTTAAAGTTTCTAAAGGAAAACTCTTAATATTTGGGATGTCATTTAGAAATGATAATCATATTCTGAAATTGCTTTCGGAAAGTAACGCTGAAAAAATTTTCATTACATTCTTCCAGAAACATGAATACAAATATTTTTTTAAATTGTTAGCCGATAACGGATATCATAACTTTATCCAAAGAATATATCCTTACAAAATATCAAAGCATAGTAAACACATTCTTTGGGAGAAAGCTAGAAGAACACCATTTGAGAAGAAGTTGTTGCGATGGGATAATTATGGATTAAATTTAATATAATTATCCTAGTTTATCTTATTTTATTTACTCAGCAGCATATTAACTTAAAAACTGAGCATCTCTAAAAAGCCATATTTTCATGGATAGAAGTCATCAAAAGACTCACGCTGCAAAAAAAGCCATGATAATTGTTTGATAGCTGTTAATTTGATTGGCTTTTAAGCCTTTTTTGTAAGGAGTTTGGTCTCTTTTAGGACAAGCAAGGCGCAGTTATCCTGCTAAGACGCTTCGTTTTTCCCAAAAAACAAGCCTTTTCATATTATAAGCCATATTCGCAAGAGTGATTTTGACTGTAGCCCGTTGTAACCCGATCGTTCGGATAAATAACCCCATTTGTTCTTTTTGCACCGCAAAAACATGTTCAACTTTAGCCCGAATCTTAGACTTTGTCTTATTCCCTTGACGTAAGTAAACCGAAACAGGCTTGTTCTTTGGTTTCTTGCGATGAGGCTGAGAACGGAATCCTTGATCTGCTAAAAATCGTTCATTTTCTCCCGAACGATAGGCTGTATCACCCCATATCAGGCGAGCTGTATTATTCTTGTCTAATATCTTTTTGAGAACTTTACCATCATAGCAGCTTGCCTCTGTCACCTGATATTTGCGATTAAACCCATAACGGTTATCCGTTGAGATATGATTCTTGTAGCCAAAGAAAGGAATGGCAATATCAACAAGATTGTCTGACCCTTTTGATTTTTTGTACTTAACAATCTATCTCACATCTCGATCTTTTTGGGCTAATTTGGCAGGATTAGCTTTCCAATCTTCAAGAATGTTGCCAGCTTTAATTTGTTCTTTTTCTGATACAGTCATGCGTTGACGAGGAGCAGATACGATACTGGCATCAACAATTTGCCCACTCATGGCAAGAGAACCCTAGTCCTTTAATAACTGATCAAAAATCCCGAAAAGCTTCTTGTCCAACTCTTGGTGTTTTAATCGTTCCCGATAAAGCCAAACTGTTTTGGCATCAGGAATTATATCCCATAGATGAAGCCCCAAGAATCTCATAAAACTCAAGCGGTCTTTAATTTGAAATTCAATCTGGTCATCAGATAAGGTATAGAGACTCTGTAAAATCAAAATCTTAATCATCAGGACGCTATCGTAAGGAGGACGACCTCCTTTGGAACGATCTGGCGCTAGGCAAAGGCTAGATTCTAATTCACCCCGAAACACTTCAAAATCAACAACTTCTTCTATTTTCTCAAGAGGATCTCCAAACTTTGATAAACTCTCGCACCGATTCGATAAATCAAAAAATCCAGGATGACTCATCCTAAACTCACCCTTGCTTCTTCTTACTTAGTCTGAGCCGAGTTTATCACAGATCCTTCCATCCTTCAGGCGGTTTTTAGAGGTGCTCAACTTTGCATGTATCAAACCTTAGGGAGTTCTAGTAAGTAATGCTTAACTTCCTCAATAGTCATTATGCCTCTTAACTTTAAACGCCTTTTCTAGATCGGCTTGTAGTGCCTTAATGCGCGCGTTCTACGTGATCTTTAGCTTGCTGAGATTTCGCACAAATAATCTCTATATTTAATTCTTTTAAGGCTCAGCCAAATTGCGTAATTCCATAATGATCGATAATTTATTTTATGAAAAGTTTAATTTATACTTTCTTTAAATCCATTTGCTACATTCGGTAGCTTATGAATTTTGAATTTCACCTTCGCAATTGGATAGTCTCCTGGAAGCTTTAGGTAGGCTTGTAAGTCCGGCAATTTCATCAAACGATCAGGATGGATCGTTGGCTTTTCTTTGCGTTGGTCGTTGAGAGAGACCCCGTCTCGCATCTGGTGAGCACCATACGAGATATTCTCCATTGTTTCGGAGACTTCTTGAGTACCTAGCCACTTAGACATACGCTCGGCAATCTCTGCTCCTTCTATGCGAAACACCACTTTTGTACTACATAGGTTAGCGATGGATTTGACGATATGTTGGCCATAAATCTCGTCTAATTGACTCATATCCTGGGTGCCTAAAATCGCGCATCCTCCATACTTTCGAATTTCGGCTAACATAGTTTGCAACTTCGGCAATTTCTTGATGGCTGGAAGCTCATCAACGACGATCCAGAGGCGGCGTTCCTGACTATCGGGAAGACCCATCAGTGCCTCCGTCGCAATGGCCGTCCATAGGGACATAAGCGGCGCAATTTCCTCACGCAATTCGGGTGGCGAGGATAAGAACAGCCAACCTTCACTCTCTTCATCTTTTACCCATTCTCGAATAGAAAAGGGGCGCTCGGTTTCTTTAAAGAATGTTAAACACTCTGTATGGGCTTGCAAGTTTGATCGCACGCCCATCACTGTCTCAGCCGCATCTGCATTCATAATGGCTGCAGCATTGCTATCCTTATAAAATGATTCGATTTCACGTATGGGCCCGTTGGTTGCATAACGGAAGAAGTCTTTATTGGTCAGCCGATGGAGTGCGTGCAGCTTTTCAGCCGTCGCCATAAAAACTACCCGACTGGCTTTCGTCCAATAAGATTCATTACCTTTGCCGTCCGCAGGTATGAGAACCGATGATATCAGGCGTAAGTGATGAAGTTTCGGACAATCGCCCCAAGTATTCCAAGGTTTTGAGCGTGCATCCTGGGGATTCAATATGATGTCTTTCTCTGATCGATAATACTTTTCAATAAAACCACCCGTCATATCAACAATGATTGCGCGCTGTTTCTTGGCTCGAATCTGCTGTAAAAGTTCATGTATGCAATTGGTTTTACCTGATCCCGTCGTTCCAATTATCAACGTGTGCTGCTTCTCCTTATCTTTGATGAGAGGAACACCCCCTAAAGTGAAGTCCGAAGTCTCTTTGCGCCTTTTTATCAACTTCTTGAGTGTTTTAGCCGAAACAACTTCCGTTCCCGATAGGATGCGTTTACGGGCTGTAGAATGTCCTCTCCATATCCAAATTCCACAAATGAAGCAGAATACCCAAACCATCACTCTAAGCGAAAGCCACGCATTGTCGATAATCTGTTGTTTCACATTTTTGGCATGAATTTGATGTCTGCGGTCTTTATAGATGTTGATTGAACGAACGATTCTTTGAGTTCCATTCGGATCAGTGTAAAATTGTGTGAGTTTGTTTTTCTTCACAAAAGGAAGGTCTAGCTTAAACTCTGCCCAATGATAAGCCCATGCTGCTGAGCGTTCGTAAGGTGTGTAATCAAGCCAGCTCTTCGTTCCAAAGAACAATATGCCTATCAACATTGTAGTGATAATCGTGACAACCAGCACTTGACGAATCATATGGAGATTATGGAGGGTAACCTGACCACCTCGAGTAAAAGTTTTCATCATGAGCTTTGCTCCTTTGAGATTGTTAAAAGTGCCACACATCTATGATTTTGTTGAAGAAAAGATTGAAGAATTTCCATTTGCTTTAAATATTTTGTGGTAAAGTTAATCATGGAAGGATGGAAAAGATGACTGATACAGCCAATACATCTATCGAAACTCCGTTGGAAGAAGTTCCTAAGTTCAAAGTGAAGTTTTATCGCGATAAACGCATTTACATTACGGCCTTGATGAGCTTCTGCATCTTTGTTGCTACGGAAAACCTCTTCCTTTCCCTTCTGTCTCATGTGATGTTGACCCTTTTTTGGGAATGGTGGTTCTTTACCTATAGAGGCTATAAAGACTCTTTGCGTGCTTCTGAAGCCTATTTCCAATGGACTCAAGTGACTCCCCAGCAAATGGATGAGTTTAATGCATTCATGATTAAATTGCGCAGAATAGCATTTCCAATGAGTATTTTCATGGCCCTCACGTTTTATTTTTTTGTAGAAGATGTGGGTTACTACACTGCATTTCTGTTCACATATCTTGGTATCGTTGTCATCCCCTCTGGAATTGCGATGCTGCTTGGAAAAATTAAATATCCCTATCCACCACTTAGTAAGAATCAAGAGTACCAATGGTCTTATCCGATGAGCGTTATTCACAGTCCGATGTACAATGCGGCTTCGAATAACAAGCTGGCAAATCCCTACTCTTGATGGAATTGGATTTATGAAGGATAAATTCATAATTATTTCCATATTTTATTCCAAGACTTCTTTATAAGACCTTTACTCTTTTTACTTTCAAATGCCTGCTCGTTTGCATCAAATTCTCCACGGAACTCTTCATTGGTAAGAGGGACTTTGTATTGATCTATGGTCTGTCTTGTCTCTTGACGACGAGCCTGTAATTTTGCTTCCAGCTCATAACCTCCTTGATTGAGATTCTGCTTCTGCCGCATCTCCTCAAGGCCAGAACTGCTTGTTGGCATTGAGTTTATGTTTTGCCTCGAGTCAGTATTGTGCTGTTGAATATCTGCCCTTGATGAAAGCTCTTTTGGCTGCATAACGGATTGATTGTTATCAAGGAATCCTTCGATTTCCTTTTGGTAAGCAGTTGGATTTTGGGTTTGCCAAGCTGCTGCTGCCAACTTGTCTCCACTAAATTGTTTATCTGCAATATAGGATAATGAAGAGTCATTGAGGTTGCTTCCGGAAGCGATTCCCTTTTGTCGCTGAAGCGAGGCAGTTTCGCTCCACATTTGAGATTCTTGAAGGCTTGCAGCAGCTTGCTCTGAGAAGCTTTCAGCCTTGTTAAAATGCTCTTGAACTTGATCGAGCATCTGACTTGATGAAGTGTTACTAATGGCTCCTTTATTATCCTCAACGTATTGCAATCCATGACTTAAGTTATCGGCAAATTGTTTTGCAACACCGCTTTTAAGATGCTGAGACATTCCTTCACTATCTTTTGCAGAAGCCTGGAATTGGCCGCCTAAATTTGCTGCTATTCTTCCAAATAGGCCCCCTGACCCCACACCCGCTTCTCCACTAGCACCTAGCAATATATTAAAAGCCTTATCTTCAGATAAGTTATGATCCTTGGCAAATTGCTTAGCAATATCCATGGAGTTTGATAAGGATTTTTGGGCACTTGCTGAACCACTCTCGCCAAACGTTTCTGTAAATCCTTGGCTATCAGCAAGACTCTTGGTTAAGGAAAATAACTGATTCATTCCCATCTGAACCTGCTGACCTGCTGCCTTTGTGTGGCTGAGTGAAGATTGAAGAGCTACCTGACTTTGAAGTCCAGACATTGCACTTACAGCATCGTTTTGAGAGACATTCGTACCGAGTTGTGTTTGATGTTCTTGTAAACTTAGTTGCCCTTCGGTTCCATAGAGGGCGGCCATCTTCCCATCATCAAAGCGAGATCCATAATTGAAGGAAGAACCCAACTGCTGTTGAGCAACTTGAGAGTTAGCAATATGACGTGTATGTAAATTTTGTGCATCAAATGACACATTGCCATCAACAACTTCAGCACCTGCTTTGCCTGCAAAGGTTTCTCCGCCTTGGGTGAATGAAGAAGATAATTGAGAAAAAGCATAGCCCCCACTCCAGAGAAGCGCATAGGAAATGAAAGGAACCGAGTATTGTAATCCCATCACAAAACAATATGCATTGTAGGCAGCATCAGCCAACCCATTCTGAGTCATGAGATTAAGACCTTGCCCGTATCCAATTGTTTGAGAAGCCATACTTTGACTTGCAAACATATGGCCTAAGGCATTGAGGATTGCCAATAAGATTGGCCAGGTAGCCAGCCATGCCATCACCTTTACCCATGTGACAAGCAACCCAATTCCACCTGGTAAGAAAGTCATGGGAGCCATAACCGCAAAATAGATCAATGCGAGCGTAAAGATGATGGTGTGAAGAATAGGAATTTGAGATCCCGCCAAAGCAGCTTTGACGAGAAATGAGCTATCCTGCTGCGCGATGCCACGGTCTGCGTTCAGATGAGCGAGTTCAGCGCTATTGCGCCTTAAACCGAGCTCATCACGCTTGTCTTGAAGAGCACCGCGATAGCTATTCAACATCAGCTCTTGCTGAATGATGTGAGCCGCATCGCTTGATCCTCGTGCAAGATATTGCCATGCATCCCCAAAATATTGTTTCAAGCGGCGCGTCTGGGTTTCAGCATCGCCTTTCACGTCGAACATCTTCATAGCTAGAGATTTGAAACCCGTCTCTACTTCGATGGGAATGATTGCTCTCACCTTTTGGGCACACTCTCGACAGTTCATGAAGGCAGATTGGCCATTGAGTTGTCGCCAATAAATCCCTAAAAGTGGATGGGGATTTGCCTCAATAAACCCGAGCATATCTTCTGTTTCTAATGCCGCCTTTTTGCCGGGCTCCAGGTTAGAGAATACATACGGCCATGCAAAACATTGTCGGGTAAAATCTTTCAAGTTCTCACGGATAAGGGGATCTCGGATACTCAAGGTGTGAGCCGCTTGAATCAACTTTGCACCGAACATCGGTCCAACCCTGGAAAACCGCTCCATGTCGCTTGACGTGAATACCGTTTCGATATGCTCTGTCAAAAATTCGCTGATTGTGCTGGAGAGGCTTGCCACCGCTGCGATGCCAAGGGGAATATTATCAATTTTGCTGTACTTAAAATTCAGGTCAACCTTGTCGATAATATTGACGGAAGCTTTAGGTCCATAGAACAAGGCGACCAGAAGAAATGTCGGTAATATCCACTCTTTAAATAATATTGGCAATGATCCACCTGGAACTGACCTGACGGCTGTATAGAGTAAAGCAATGCCAATTGTTAAGCTACCAACAGATGTAAAATAAGGATTCTGACTTGCAAAGATTAAGCTGATCCCATTGAAGATGGTCCAGAGAATCTTGCCGCCCCCATAGATATAAACAACGTATTCCATGTAACACGCTCCTTAACTGTTTTTTGCAACAATGGCTTGCTCTATGGCTTGTATGGTTTGGTTCAGAATGGTGATGGAACCGCCATTGGCTCCAATCAACAAGGATTGAACGCGAGACCGAGACCTTTGCAAGTTTTTCTTGAAACTCTCGATCGCCGTATCTTCCAGCTGAATCTTTTGCAATGCATCAACAGCCTCAAGGACTTCACTCATCACGCGATCGAATTGTGTGAGAATCACATTGGCCGCGATGTATTCAGCCGCATCCTGCATGAGGAAAGGCGTACCAGCGGCCACACTCACTTGGATATAACGATAGACGGGAACATTGACTGCATCATTCAGAAACGCAATATCTTCTGCTGCGATCGATTCTTTAGAGATATATTTTACCCGCAATTCCGAGATTTTATGGATGACTTTCGCTTTCATTGTCATGTTGGGGTGATCGCTGTTATCTTGGATGGTAATTTGTGTAAGACGCGGCGCAAGGCATTTCTGATCTTCATCACAAGTGAGCTGAGAGGTCGTTCCTCCCTTTAGATAAGCCGCAATAAAATCCTTCTGATCAGCCTTTGGTTCGATGACCTTGAGGCGAATAGTTTCACCCTCTCGTCTGGAAATCAATGTTCCGGTAACAGACATAATAAAAGAAGCCAGCTCTTTATTCTCGGCGTATTCTGGCATTTTTTTGAGAACATGCCACACAAGGTTGTATTCACCCAGCATGAGGTCTTTATATTTTACTTGGGCATTTTGAACGTTAGAATGAATGGCGTTGGGTTTCCCGCAATGTTGACGTGCACCAAACCAATCTTCACCGCCACTACGCCTCTCGTTCATGCAGATTTGTTCACTCGCTGCCGTTCCTTTCGGCCATAGACCACCGACAATCTTCTGACTCGCTTGGCAAGAATTGAGCATCATATTATTCATGTCTTGAACAGATTTACGAAGTTGAGACAAAAGATTTTCAACTTGAGGGGCCATGGTTTTCATAGCCAACTGAAGGCCATAGGTTGGAACCCCCGTTCCAATCTGACGAAGAAGCTGGGATAGTTGTTCCCCTTGCAAAAAGGAAAATGATCCAAAGTATAAATCAAGATTATTACACCCAGCTCCCAACTGAGGCAGGCTGATATTGATCGGTTGAACCACACTATTATTTTGACGCAATACATAGCCACCACCAGTATAATAACCCGCAGCCTGATCCTGAAACGCTCCGGGGGTTGTTCTATTCACTTGGCCGCCTAAGCTTTGGAAAAAGGTATCTAAAGCGCTGGCTTCGATAGGACTTGGGAAACAACACAAAAAGAAAAAGAACAAGGTGCTAATGGTTTTAGGAAACATGTGGCGCCTCCTCTAAAAATCGAATGATAACTTTTAAGTTTTCTCGAAGCTGAGACTGGTTCACCAACCCCCGAGCCAAAGGAATCACTTGACGAGTTTGCGGATTGACTAAGAACAAAGCCGGAAAGATACCCTCCGGATTAAGGACTGCAATGGTTCCATTATCAACTTCCGCATCAGTGAACAACTCAAGGGCCTTTCTTTCTGCGAATGTCGACGGTCGACCCCCGATAGCCTTACACTCAAAACCATAAATATTCATCAGGTCTTTGACGATGGGGGCAAATTCATGACAGTAGGGACAGTCCTCTTTAAAGAGAAAGAATAATCCATATGTTTTAGTCAAAGTCCTTATTTTCTGATCGAGTTGATGATCAAGTTGCTCCTGATAAACCTTTCGATGTTGGGGGCTTGGTTGATCGGATGAGCGAAAGTTTTGGGTAGTAAGAAGTGAAGCGAGCATCCAAGCTTTTTCGAACTCTGTTGCACGATTCATAATGGCATTCTGAGCCTGCTGCATCATTTGAACATTATCTAGGGTGGGCTCCAAAATTGCCTTAGCTTGGATCTCTTCAAAGTTCTTTCGCAATGTCTCTATTCTTCCGGGGTAAGAAAGCCTTTTTGATAGCTCATTTTTATTGATAGCAGAATCATTTTCTTCTTTCTTGATGATGGACAGAGAGCGCTTATACCAAAGCCACCCTTTTTGCTCACCTGAGTACCAGTTTGAATGAACTGGTGATATAAGAAAAATCAGAAGAAAAAGAATTGATCTAAAAATCCCCATGATCACGTCCTTGTATTTTTTGTGACTTGTTTATTTGACTTGTTTTATCCTTCATTGATTGTTGAATGCCTTGGGTAATCTTTTGAACGTTCGGTACTTTTGTGCTGACTGCAATATCCTGAAAAAGGTCCGAGAAATTGACTTTAGAAAAATCCATTTTTGACAATTGCTCAGCCGTAAGTCCTTGGCATTGAGGTTGTTGAGGATACCCGAATCTAAGTCCTAATTGTGCTCTTCCTTGTTCCTGAATAATTTTGGCAAGTTTACTATCGTAGCAGCAAAAGGTTGTTTTCTTTCGAATGCATTGACCTGCGAGCTTTTCAGCACAATATGTTCCCACCATCACACATCTGTTTTTATCCCGTAATTCTCGCAGCTCTTTCTCTTCAGCACCACATGAAGACAATTTGAGAGATACACCCCATCCTTTGCCAGACCCACAACAATCTCGAAAATCTAAACAATTGCGTGTGCACCGCCGATCTGTTCCTTTGAAGATAGTAGAAAAGTTCCGCAAATCATTCTGAGCTTCTTTCAGCACCGACATCTGACTCAATACTTCAAATAAATCTTGATTGGGTTTATAAGTGGTATCTGTACAGTCAACACTTAAACAAA
Source organism: Alphaproteobacteria bacterium (assembly GCA_016870095.1). Classification (NCBI taxonomy): domain Bacteria; kingdom Pseudomonadati; phylum Pseudomonadota; class Alphaproteobacteria; species Alphaproteobacteria bacterium. Next base: position 13,988 of record VGCI01000002.1, read on the forward strand.
AAGGGTTCTCTTTATTGGATGATTGAAAAGACTTTATAGATCTTTTGCTGGCAGGACAGCGGAAAGTTTGTTCCCAAAGAACACACGTGTTCCCAACCTTCTCTTGGCAAACAGAATTAGTCTGATAACAGCCTTTTTCTCGCAAACCTGCACAAGATTTAGTTGAACTCTTAAAACACGCATATTGATAATGTTCTTCAAAATGATCACGTGTAAGAGGCTCGCCTTGAATGGTTCGTGTTTCATTTTGAGGGCTTTTGGTGACACTCACATAACGACAAAGACCTTGCTCTACGAGCTTTTCAAGGTGGGTACATCCATCAACCCATTTTTCACTGATAACATCTACTTTTTTGGGGGCAACATCTACCCGAGATGCACATCCTCCGCAGTATTCTGTCCAATGGCTATAGTGCAGACTCCATCCACTTCTTTCCTTTCGTGCGTGCCCTGGACAATAGGCAATATTTGTTCTCAATTCAGGGGTGATTTTAAGGGCAATTTCTAAATGTTTTAAACAACCTTGTTGATATTCCTCACCACCCTCTGTGCAAGTTTTAATTTCTTCTGAGGGACTCTCAGAGCCAGGGGTTTCCATGGGAATTTCGGTGATATGTTCACTAAGGGTTTTTTGAGGGTCAGCAATGGCTTGATTGGCCGATACAACCAACGGATCTTTTTGTGAATCGATGACGTAGTGCTGTCGAGAATCAGAGGTGTCCCTAATCAGTTTGGCGGCCTCGTTGTCGTACATTATTTTCTGAGTTTCACTTCCAAGGTCATGACTCTTGATTTTTGACTGAGGCAGGTCTATTCCCCCATATCCTGGGACAACTTGAGGGTTTTGAGGTTTGGGGATGGGAAGACTTTGAGCCCATGAACTGCCTTGGTCAAAGGACTTGTTCATGGCTTCAACTATTGAAATCGTTGATAGAATCACCGCCAGTATTATGAAGGGCATCTTCATGATTTATTCCACATACCTTGGAGATTTTGGTATAGTTTCTGTGCTTCTGTCTTTAACTCTGCTTTTTTCCTAAATTGATCTAGCGCTTCAATTAAAGATATGTGCCCCTCAACTCGATCAATGGTTTGTTTGTTAACCAGTACAAATGTAGGAACGACGGTAATGTTATGATCATCAAACTTTGGTGGATCAATCTCAGCAGCGATGCCTAAATCCTGCATGTAAATTTGGGTTTTTGAAAAAGTTCCCCCAACAAGCCCCCGAAACACGATGTGAGCTCCTATCTTTTGAGCTTGTTGACCTAAGACTTTGATGGATTCTTGAGGCATACTTGATGAGACGAAGATGTAGAGTTGCGCAAGAGGTTTATCAACATCTTGAGATTTAAGATTCATGCCACATTTTCCGGATGGGTGGTCAGAATGCGCACCTGTACAAGCCTTTCCAGCTTTACCTCCGAGAATCTTAGAGATCTTTCTTGTCGGATCTTTAAGGGAATGGATCAGAGTTTTCGCGTCAATTGACCCAAACTTTGATGCTTGCTCTGCTTGACTAATAATTTCCTGAGCTTCCTTTCCAGCACATAAAGAGCCGAGAATCGTACCCAAAAAAATTATAATAATTCTTCTTTTCATAAGCTTTCCTCAAATCAACTAATCAAAGGAGACAGCAATCGCGACGCCTCCAAACCAAATACCCAAAATCCGATCCCTTATAGGGAAATTCCTTCCCTCCTTGCCACAATACTTCTGTATGGCCAAAGGGATAGCAATTAGACGCCGTGGGAATGGGGTAGGTCATCTGAAAGCGATACTGGCTTTTTTTAATGATCGGCATAGGGTATTTTGAGCATAAACCTTGTTGCCCATAAGTCCCCCACAGAAGCCCCTCTCTATGAAGTTTGGCCATAAACCGACCGGCAATGAGAAGACTTGCTTGAACACCCCCAGAATGATCACTCAATGTTCCTGTAAAAGGATAAAGTCCTCCTTGACACCCAGAGCACCAGAACAAGGAATCGAGCGGCAAGCTGGTAGAGGAGGCCACACAGTCCGCTGCACAAGAACTTTGCGCAAGAACATTGCCAAACAAGACAGCTTCTGGGTTTAAAATGAAGGATTTTTCGTCATCATTCCATAAGGGGTCGAGCTCTGTTAAATAGGCCAAGTCTATGGAAGTATTTTCAAGACAGACAAAATCCATCAAGACTTCTAGCCAATACATGATTGGATAAACATACCAATGTACCTGATAGAAGCTGTGGTGTGTGCCATCATCAGTATTCTCTTCAACATCTCCCCGATAACTAATACCAGAACTAGCGACTTGCATCCCGCCCATGTTTACCAGACAATAGGGCGTGCGGGTAACATCCACCATTCTGACGGGTTCCCAAAATCCGACAGGGATGCCTGGAACCGGCAAATTTAAGGGAGGTCTGTTACAGACACATATGGGTGAACTGGGTACAGGTGGGCTCGCGTTCCCCTTCACAACATTCATTCCCATGATAGTTAAAGGAAACACGCACTTCCAACAAATATCAGTCACTGGATTGACAAAACGGCCTACACAGGTGCTACAAATTGGCTGCATCATTGCACAAATTAGGAAAAGGCACTTGTAAAACATGTAAAACGTGCTATATTTAAGAATAGGATCATTCTTAAAAGGAGTTAAATACAATGATGTTAGGTGTACGCCTTCCCGAGTCTCTTGACCAACGGCTTGGTCAATTGGCTCAAAAAACCCATCGCCCAAAGAGCTTTTATGTAAAAGAAGCTTTGGAGGCATATTTGGATGAGAATGAGGAAATGTTTGCTACCATTGCTGATTATGAAGAGCAAAAGAAAAATGGAACCTTAGTGACTTATTCTTTGGAAGAAGTAATGAAGAAGCTAAAGATCGATAAAGATGACTTGGAAGATTAAGATTCGTCCCAATACGGAAAAGCAGCTGGAAAAGCTTGATCGAGAAGTACAGAAAAGGGTTTTGAGTTTTCTTTACAAGCGCCTTCTGCCAAGCAATAACCCAAGACAGTTTGGTAAAGCATTGCGAGGACGTATGAGCGGTTATTGGTCTTATCGAGTTGGAGATTACCGTATTATCGCTGACATTCAAGATCACCACCTTACAGTTGTTGCCGTCTCTATCAACCACCGTCGCCAAGTTTATATTTAACCCCTCACTCACCATCTAAGTGACCTTTCGTTTGTAATAGAGTTTCTATAGGAATTTCTTCGATCAAAAGAACCTTATCTTTTTGAGATACACGAACAGGAATTTTAGAAATATCAAACTTCTTTACTAGCAACCCACCTTGGTCAAAGAAGAATGTTCTCTTATGCTCTTTAGTTAATAGCATTGGTTTTCCACGTGTCAGGACGATCTTTCCCTCTTGAGATAAGGCCCATTTGACTTGGGAAGTATCATCCCCATCAATCAGAAGTAGTGGTTTCCCAAATGAGTAATAATCGAGGGGTTTATATCTGGTTCCAGCTATGGCAATTAAGTTGCCCTCATGATCTTTGATGTCTTTATCCAAAACAAAGGAAGGGTCATAATCTCTTGACTGATAAGTGGTCGTCTTTTGGAGACCTTCAACAGGTCTTGGCCGATCAATAGATTGACGGACTCTCATCTGAAGTTCTTTTTGATGTTCCGCAAGTTTTCCAGAAACTTGTAAATCATGGAGTTTTTCTTCAATGACTTTTAATAAACTTTTCTCAACAATTTCAAAGGTTGTCCCTATGGTACCCAAGTCCTTGGCACAGCAAGGAAGAATAGAAACGATGAAGAGGATGTTTTTAATCTTCAACCCAGCTCTCCCCAACATTGGTCGCGACACCTCGGGTCACAATATTTTGGGTCTCGACCCTTTGTGTTGAGCTATTTTGTCTTTCGATGACAGTTTCTATAGCTTCCTCGATCGAGGTGCCGCGTTTAATATGACTCTCAATGGCTTGGTATTCTTCGGCATTGGTTGAGTAAAGAAGGCGACTAAAGGGATCGAGTCGCAGACGCCCCACGATTCCATTAATACCCGGTCCAAAAATTGCAGCTTCTGAATAATGGGGCGGATTGGAGTGGATAGATCGTAGGAGCGCTTCCTTATATTCATTGTCTACAAAACCTTGAAGCTGATCGTGGTGCTTCAGAGAAGTGATGACATCACCTTCCTGATAGAGAATGCATTTCCATGCTGAACAATTAAACGCCTCAGTAGCCCCGGGAGATTCTTCTTTGAAATAGTCTGTCAAATGTTGCGTTCCCAAAATAATCGAACCCTTGTACTTACGAGAGGTACGGCTCGCTTCAGATATAAAGTCTCCCGTGTTTTTGCCACTGAGGAGCTTCCACGCTTCATCGATGATAATGAGGAATGGGGTTACGCGATCGCCTTTCGCCATTTCTTGATTGATTTGAATGATGAGCATTTGCACGACTACGGCCATGAGGCTTGGATAATTGCGCAAATGATCAGTTTCGATAACAACCAGCTTTTCCTTAAAGCTTGTATTAGCTGCCTTATTAAAGAAGTGCCCATAAGAGCCTTGAGAGGAAAATGCATATAGAGTTTGACAAAGATTTTTAGCAACCATCTGCTCATGGTTCTCCAGTAACTCTCTCACTGTATCAACAGAGCTCTTGGATTTGTAGGTCTCCCAAGACCCGCGGATGGCTTGCTCAATGTAGGCATTTTCTAAATCAGTTGTGCCGTTCTTTGGAGCCGCCATGACTTGAAAGATTGGACAAATCATAGCCAGCATTTCTTCTCGTTGGAGTATCTCTTCAGGGCTATTGCTTTCAGGAATATGAGTGAAGGGATTCAAGCTTATGGGATTCCGAATATCGAACTCGATGTGCTGTCCTTTGAGGATCTGGCATGTCTTCTTAAAGCTTCTTCCCAAATCCAAAACAAAAACCTTACCCCCGACACCCATGACCGTTGACATGAGTTCGTTCATAAAAACAGATTTTCCTGATCCACTTTGCCCAGCGATACAAACATTATAGTTATGATCAGTTTGGGCATTCGTTTCTCCTGGCAAAAAGGCTTTGCCAAAAGGATTCCAAAAGAAGAGCTGTCCTCGTCGTCCCACAAGCGGCATACCAGGAGATGCTTGGCCCTTCCATTCCCCAACAACGGGTAAGAGATTCTGAGCTTCTTTGGTTACAGTCTTCTTGGCTTTTGATAACTTTTCTAAGCCCGTTGCAGCTCCATAAGCCTTTTTTGAGAAGTACCCTGTTTTGGATGTCCCAATCGTCCATGTCATCGGCAATGAGGAAAGGAGAACGAATAAATGATCGTATTTGGTGGGTTGAAAGGCCCAGCCAGAAGTTCCCCATAACGCTCGTAAGTGCTGCTCATTTTCTTGGATTTCTTCAGGTCTTGAAAAGATCGTATAACTCAAGGACTCAATAATAACTTGCCCGCCAAGCTGAAGCTCTTCGACCGTTTCAACGCTTTCATCGTATTGTTCCTGCAAGTTTGGCATAAACTTGGACATCCCCTTCTTTAAAGAGTTCTCGAGAGTTTGGCGCTTTGCATACGCCTTAGCTTTGATCTTTCCCTGGTTGCTATCTACAAACAAACCAAAGTGAATGAGGAAGGGGCATGGAATCTTTTGACGTACTTCTAAAAGATCACCAATCATCCGATCCATATTCCCTAAAGACCACCGTTTCGGCCAAACCTTTGGGATATAGCTACGGCATATGGTTTGACCCTCGTTCAACAGCAGTTCGTTTTCCGTTGCCTTAAAGTTCTTATCCAAATCAAAAAATTGCTTCTTCAAGAAATCATGCTCTTGCCATTGACTAAACTGTGGATAGACATCCTGATGGATGTTCAGGATGGTACCGACTTCTCGGATCAAACCATCTGCATCAAGTGTTGTTGCTTGAATGCCTAAAGTCTCGAGGACGGCTTTCATTTCTTTTCGAAGACGCAACAATCTGTCTTTCTCAAAAGGTTGAGTGATATGTCCGGGAAGGGTATAGGAGATTAGCAATCGATAGTCTCGGATCAAAAATCCCCCTAGATCGTTGTATGCTTTGGCTTTTAAAAATTCTGAGCGACGCAAGGCCAGTTTTTGGAATATGGGATCATTTCGCAAAGATTCACTTCGGGCATCTTTCCAATAATCGAGATGAGGGCCAATGCAAGGACTCGCAAACAAGAGAAATTGCATTGATGTACCTTCAGTCAAATTTCCAGGTGTTCGAAAGAACTGAGCCATTTGCTGTTGATCCTCAAGACCTGCCCCAACAATGGGATTGGCGCTTAACACAAATCCTGTTGCCCCTTCATTGTAAAAAAGTTGAGATTGAGGTTCATAACTCTCATAAGGCAAAAGATCATTGAGACGCGGAATGTTGATCCACTCTTTCATCAAGTTTTCAAAGGTATCATCTTTGTTCGACGACATTAGCTCTTCCTCTCAAATGACAGGTGACTCATCAATTGAAATAACTTTGCTCATCTGATCCGGACCATAATAAATGAGCAATTGCTTCTTTTTGAGGTGGCACGTACCAGAGCTACAAACTGATTCATCTTTGTCTAAATCAATTTCACGACGATCAATCATTTTGTTCACTTTAGAAAGTGAGGCGCACCCAGCTCCTGTCCCATAAGGACAATCAAAGTGACTAGAATAAGTAGAACCGCTACAAGCACTCAAAAACAAGTAACCCAATAGAGAGAGCCCTTTTGGTATTTTCTCAAAACTCATTTAACCCTCCTGATGTTCTTGGTTTGAAATATCTTGTATGTTATTTAAAGATGCCCCGACAACTTTCAGGTCATTATCACTTTCGGACGTTAAAGAGACACCGCTCTTGAGAAGCACATCGACGACGCGACCACTAGCCACCATAATCACCGGCTGCATTTGTTCTGCTCGTTTAATTGAGAATTCGGCTAGCTTATCTAGGGCGTTACCTGCTCCTGAAGCGGCAGCCCCTTTTAGTGCATCTTCTTTGCTTAATGCATTGGTTTGACCAAAGGGAGTTCCAAAAGGGGAAGATGCGTATGTACCCGAAGTTGCTTCAAACTTTAAGAAGTTTGCTGCCGCTGACAGCATCGCCGCTCCAAAAGCCTCTCGTGCAACGGCCCCTGAACGATCCACAACTTGGCCCCGAATGCCTGCCAACCCATCCTCACCAACAACCCACCCCTCAATCGATTTCTCAATTTGAGTGCCATTTTTATCCTTCCAGGTTAAGCTTTCGAGCCGACAACGCGCCCGCTCACTGGAAATATCCCCATAGCATGCACCGATAAGCACAGCATCTCGTACCTGACCTTTTAAGCCGCCGGGGAGATTGCCATCATCAACCAATCGCAATTTAATCGGTTCTGGATTGCCTTGAGAGTTCGTCGCTGTGGAAGCTGCAACACCCATGTCCACAACTGCTTTACAGTAAGTTCCCCCTGGCAGATATAAGTCAGACGATTTTAAAGAAGAGCCCGCGAGGCGATGTCCAGTAATGTGGACAATTTTTGGACCCCGGCTTTTAGGGAGAGGATTATTTGCTGCCTCAATAGAAAGGGGCGAGGTAATAAATTCTGGTTGAGCCTTATGGGAAGTTTGGGGTTGTTCAATTGTCTGATTTGTCGTTTCGGCGATAGGCGCTTCATGTGAGGGTTGTGCTTTGAAGAGAGCTTCAAGAACATCTATTCGCTTTTCCAGCATTTCATTTTGTTGGTGAACTTGGTGTGTTTCTTTGCGAAGGCTTTCCGCCTTCTTTTCAACTCTATTGACCCAAGTTTCTCGCTCATCGACCGGACTTAATGGTGTTGCTAAAGCACTCATTACTTTCTCAACTGGGTTTCCGCTCTTAGAAGAGGATGCATTGTTATCTCCCGAGAAGCTAAGATAAAGTCCTGCGAACAGAAACACTGTTATTCCCCCACCAGAGAGAAGTAGCTGCTTTACCCTTAGTTTCTTTGAGGAAGCATTTAATGCCTGTGAGCCAGAATGTCCAGATAATCCGATCTTGTGGTACAGATTTTCTGAGAGGCCTCTTTTGAGCCTTTCCAATTTTTTGAATATCTCTTTCATAGGGATTCCTCTTCAGTATTAGTTCAATATGTTAAAAATTGCTTTTGACTTAACGAGAGCAGTGACGATGCCAATCCCCCCGGCAACACCGATCTGCGCTAAACCTTTTGGAATATCCCCCTGGTAACAGGAATATCCCCCTCCAACCACAAGCCCACCACCAATCAATAGAGATGCTAGATTGCCAAGGACAATGTCGCTTACCTTGGTGATTTGTGCATCTAAGGTGGCGTGAGCAAACCCCGTCGTAGTAAGCATTCCAAAGGATACATAACAAAGAGCTTTACCCCATACCTTTAATTCCGCTTTTGATATCAATAATTTCATATATGTTTCTCCACTCTATTTACGGTTTTGAATGACAAATAGTTTCCCCGATTGTTCAGGATTTAATTGGGGTTGATCGAAAGCAGATGCCAAATCCCTAGCCTCCCAAAGCACCCTATTATCTAGGATGATCTGTTCTTGGCTAACGTTCTTGATTTTGAAAACCAAGACACGATAATGCTCGTTTTGATAAGCATTCTCGACCATTGCTTCTAATGAGCTTTTGCCGACATGCTCACGACTCACCTCCTCGACGCTAATGGCGTAGAACCCTTTTGGAACAATCCCTTGAACGAAGCTGGCAAGAATTGTACCTGCATCCTCTTGACTCTGTTGCAACTGTGATTCTGCATTCTCAAATGTAAGGAGAATCGGTTCCGTCTTTTTGGATTTAGGAATGAGTTTAAGGTCCTGGACAGCACCGCGCTTCGTGATAACTGTTACATAGAGGGGACTGTTCAAATTTTCAGCAACCACAAAAATATGACCGCTTTTATGGTGAGATATATTATCTCCATATTCAGTTGGAAAGGCATAGATATCCTCAATACCATCTTTTTCAATCGTGATTCGCGTCATCCCCGTTTTTGAGATTGGAAACTCCAATACCTCAGCAGAATTTAGGGGAGTATGGGCATTGCAAACATCTAAAGAAAACAAGATCACAAATACAAAACTCATCAAACATTTATTCATCTTTAACCTCCACAAAATCTTTCAATAGGATGACACCATGAGTTCGAACCGCCCAAGCGAGGCGGAATTTCTTTTCGGTGGTGACAGGATTAGAATCTCTCCCGAAATAAGCAATGTGCTGCCCAGCAACATCGATAGTTTGAGCGGACTGATTTACTAAAAACTTTTTAGGATAAAAGACCGTGCTGATCTCGTCTGCCTTGATCTTCTTGGATTCAGCCTGCAACTTCTCCTTTAGCGTTCCGACATTTTGAACTGTGATTTTTAGAATCTGCTGGATCTTCCAATCAATGCTATCGGGATTAACACAAAGGATGGTGTTCACCACTCCATTTGCCCAATCGGCAAAGTAGTCGTCTGAGTACTTGGACGCGGTCATCTCCAATCTGTGGTCAACATCATAGTGCGGAATCAAAACCCAATGTTCTTCCGTATTAATCAATTTTAAGACCAAGAGTATGTTTGTAAAAGCTAACCCAAGACAGCTCCAGAGAGTAAAGTCTCGTTGTTTCAAAATGCCTGTTAATGTTGATTGGGTGGTTGAGAAATTCATGGCAACCAAACCCTCTTCCATGATTTAGGACAAATTCTGGGCAAGCCAAACCTCAATCCAAGAGTCCAATGAAGATATGAGACCAAAGAAAATCCTGTGACCAACTTCTTGAATCGTTTGATGAGGTAGACACCCAGAGACCCCGCAATAATGAAAAATAATTTGATAGAAAGGGATTCCAGTACAAAGAATAAGAAAATGCTTACGATGATGAAACAAAGCTCATCCACCGTCATCCCTCCAATTCTGAGCGGTTCGGACATGAAGGTATAAATCCGGTGTTCTTTAATGTTCACAGCGATTTCCTCTGATTGTTTCAACAACTTTCAAATCAATATGCTTTATTTCGGGATGTACAGATTGAATCGCTTTTAAAATTTCTGATGAGAAGTTGGTCGCAATATAATCCTTGATGAACCTTCCCTCTACGGACAAAGTTGCCTTCGATTCAGTCAAGTCGATCAAAGATACCTTCAAAAACCAATCTTTGTATTTAATTTGACCGATCTGCTTGGCTAGATTGAGTGAGATCTTATGCCAAGGCAGAAGACACTTGTGGCTTGGTAGTTTCCTGACAAGTTCTTCTGAGAATTCCTCCCAAGGTAGAACTTCCGAAAGCATCTTAGCCGGTTGAGGTTGGTCATAAATCACCCCTTCCAAAACTTTATAGGCATTGTCCGGAACTAAAGCCCAATCCAGGGTAGCTTTGAAGCTTCGGGGGTTCTCTCCCGCAAGGTAACGAGAGTTTGCAATCAGGGTGCAATAATCCCTCCAGGAATCTATATTCCCCTCGAAAACCGTTTCCAGAAGCGTCTTCAACCGCTCCCCTCGCTTCTTGGTGAGATGAACCTTCTTTCCAGAATAAACTTTGCATTGAACTGTTTGATTCCAAAATTCCAGAATTTCCTCGTGAGTCTGCTTGAGGGTGTGGTTGAAATTGGAATTGGAATTTAAATTTTGAAAACGATTTATTTTTTCTTCTTCCTCTTCCTTGAACTTTACATCCACAAAATTGCTTGAAGGAGGAGAAAGAGGAGGAAGAGTAGTCTCTGAAGTAATCTCTTGTGTATTCTCTGTATAATGAGAGAGGGTCATTCTGACCCCATCGTTGGGGACAAGTTGACCCTGTCGAGAGAGACAATTTGACCTCATCGATTGACCCATTTTGGGCTCATCGAGAGGGTCATTTTGACCCCATGAGTGAGTCTCCTGCTTTTCTGAATATACTGAATCATTTACTACTTCGTTCCTCTTTGGAAGAACACGATCTAAAATTTGGATGTTGGATACAGAAAGACTAATTTTTTTGAGAAGGTCATAGTCAAGGGTATAGTATTTTGTTCTCTTAAACCCACGCGTCACAAAGGATATCAGAAGACCTGATTCTTCCAAGTTCGCAATGGTACGCTTAATTGTTTTCTTGCTCCAAAATTGAAACTGTTGGTGCCATTGCGTAAAGGTGTTGTAGACCCAGTACCGTTCTTCAAAGAAATTCTTATTAAATTGAGGATTAAGCCAATAGTGCACTTGTTGCAACACTATGGCTTCATTCAGTCCAATTGTTTTAGCAAGTGTAGGAAGAACCTGGAGGGGGGGTTCATTGATAAGGAGTTGTGGAATCATTTGCGAGCCTTTCTTTTTGCTGAAGGAACAATTTGTGAGTTATCTGTCTGATCAGAAACTAAAGGAAGTTTGGTGTGATATTCGGAAGTGCATCGGCATCGATGCCTGAGTTCAAAGTCTTCAATATCGGAGAGCCAGTAAGTTACATGTCTGCTCACTTTAGAATAATGAGGTCCCTGACCCGTATAGCGCCACCGGCTAAGTGTCTTAGTGGTAACGTTCCACCGTTTAGCCACTTGATCTGGAGTTAAAAATGATGGGTTCATAAAATTATTCTCTCCAATTTAATTACTGCATTTCTTTTTGCAGATCGTATTGAATCAATATAAAGTTGTTTTGTCAATCGTGATAACAATAGTTATTCATAGTCTATATTATTATATAAACATCTACAAACGTCTATTAATTACATAATACTTATTTTTAAACCGTCTTTATTCATCTATAAACGTATCCAAAAGTCTATGAACTTTTTTTTAAAAAATATGAAGTTAAAGTCAGAACAACAAACGAATATATGAAATTCTCACAAGTTACGTGAGCAGAGGATTAATAGTAGGGGAAAAACTTACCGATCATCGAGAATGGGTTTTTAGTGAAATAAGAACATATAGACTCAGTTTATAAAAAACGATTCACAACAGAAAAAGTTTGTAGTAGAAATTAAAGATGTCAAAAAGCACAATGCATATAATTAAAAAATAAATCTTATCGAAATAACAATTGCTGTAAATTTTTAGATAAAATAGCCGAAGGAGATTTTACATGAAAACATCATTTCTTACACCAGAAGAATTGGCAGCAAGATGGATATTGACAAGTGGTACTTTGGCAAGGTGGCGACGTAAAGGAACCGGTCCCAAATATTCTAAAACAGAAAGTGGTATTTTTTACAAGCTTGAGGATATTGAGTCTTACGAGGATAGCAGAACCTTTCAAAGTACGGCTGAGTATCCTCCTGAATTAAAGGGTAAAAAAAAAATTCAGAAAACCCATTAGTCGCGGTTGAGGCTTAAATTTTAAGAAATTTAATCATAACAGGTAAAATGATTGTTTTTTGTTTTCCCTCTTGACTCTCTTGCCTTTTCAAAATCTTCTATTTCCTCAAGCCTATATATGGCACGACCCCCTATTTTAAAGAAAGGTGGGCCTTTTCCACTCCACCGCCATTGTCTTAAAGTCTTGACAGTAACACTCCATCTGACAGATAACTCATTTGCAGATAAATTTCTTTTTTCCATCCTCTTTTTCTACCTTTTTTACACCTATATTTGTTTTGTTATGTCTACCTAGTTATCTCTAGTCTTTTCTGCCAAAGATATTTTTCATATTCGCCTTTAAAATTCATTATAATCCTAAGCCGTAATTTCTATGGTTGAATGGAACATCAAGAAATCATAAAAATTGCCAAATATAATATAAATAAAATACTAAATTTTCTATACGTATTTTGCATAGTAATGAATAAATATAAGCTTACCAAAATTTTATATATGAAAATTTAAAATGGTGCAAGTCATTATATTAATGTTATAAAATTCAAAAATTTTATATATCTAAATAATAAAAAAATATGCAGATTATTTATTGGCAAAATAATTTAATTTTAATCTCTACTAATTACAATATTTCAATCCTAATTCAAGAATACACTCTTCCAGGTAGAAGATCCTTAGAGTTCAATCTTTCACTATTATATTTCCGGTCGCCCCCAAGCCTTTAAAATCTCGTTTAAATTCATAGAAAACTTGAACTCTGGGAGAACCTTCTAGACTTTTATGATAGGTTTAATAGTAGGAAATGTTGTGATTTGGCACGTTAGGTAACACATCTACAAGTAATTTTTATCCATAGTATTACGGTATATAATAAACTACCAATCCCAAACCCTTGAATCAAAGCTGCTTGAAGCGCTATGCCATTATTCACTTCAATATAGTGACGATAGAAAAGATTTAAAGAGTGATATTTTATCAATACGTTATGAGTTCTTTTAATTTATGAATCTTCCACCTTGCAGAGAGTCAACTTGTGATATTTCAGATCATCAAGTGTGTTCAGTAAAGAATGTTTTTTAAGTAGTAGGGAGAAGCATAAAATCTAAGATCACCATTCGAAAGATGGTGCTGGGCAATATTGAGATCAAAAAACAAAGAGGAGACTAATCCTGCATCTCCAGTCTGAAACTGAAAGGCATCCGTGATAAAAACAAATGTGAACTCAAGGTCGGGATATTTGAGACAAAGGGACACAAGGGGTTCAAAAATAAGTTTCATTGCTTCTGTGCCAGCGCAATCATCAGAATTTCTTTGGATTTTACTTTTCATAAGTTACTTCCAGAAGGATTCAGAGATAGACAGAGTAGCACATTATCGATGTACCTTCAAAGACAGATTGCTAGAAAACAAATTCCCTCCAACCATCATTCCACTAATGCCAACTCACTTAAGAATAAACGGCTGTAAACGTGGTCAACTCAAATCATTTCTCTATAAAATCAAAAACCTTTAAACCGGTGAGACTATACGAAATCTTCCTAGCTATCATTTGTACTTTGATTGTGACGGCGATTCCATAGATAAGAGAAAATTTAGGAAATAATTGTGTTAAAAATCAAGATGTACTATCGACAACTTAACAACTTTATCATTGAAATTTATTTTTGAAGTTTTATTGCAAGTCTCTAAAATTTCACTAACTGCCGACAATTTGCCGACAATTTGTTTTTTGAAGATTTTTTAATTCCGCCTATCCACATTATTTCTATGGCGCTGAAGAGAGGAATCGAACCTCCGACCTACTGATTACGAATCAGTTGCTCTACCAACTGAGCTACTTCAGCAACTCTTCGAAATTAGTCATATTTTATAGGAGCGTCAACGGACTTTTGAAGTGAAGTTGGCTGCGGTTTAGCACCTGCCCCGCCTTTCAGAGATGATTTGAATCGTTCCCACATTTGGGCTGAGCGTCTTTTTCGTTGGGGCACAAGATTTGTGCCCCACGTTTCTTTTAACAGTTCCGATTGATGATGAAGTTGGGCCATACGGGCACTGCTTGTACGCATTGGATAGGCCGTCTTGAGCCAATAGAAAAATGTGGCGGCCCCTCCCCAAATACCTTGATCTCTTTTTGAGGCCAATCGATTGCGGTTTAAAATCTTTGACTCAATTTCCCGTAGTTCAGCTTCAATTAATAATACTTCAATTTTAGCGGCTTGATAATCTTCACGATCTTGCGTCAAAGCTTGTCGATTTTCTAAAACTTGCATCAGCTTTGACAATTGACCCGACCTTGTGGCTTTACTCAGCTCTCCTTGCACGACTGCCCGAGCTTTCAAGTTATGGTACTGTGTAATCAGGGGGACACATAGCTCAGCCATCCAAAGGCACAAATTTGGCAATTCTTTAATTTTCATTTGGGTTTGAATACCCGCCAAAATTCTTAAAGTTGCCAGATTTTTTGTTTCTCGTTGAGGCTTCCCCATATCTCTCATGTCTAAAAAATTCATTTCCCGCCATCGACTCATTAAAAAGGCAGCTAAGTGACGATCAACGGGAAAAGAAGGCCGATTTGGTTGTGCGGCCACTTCCTCTAAAGCCAAAAGAGCTTCAGCGGGCGTTAAGACAGCGGCATGAATGAGCGACGGACTGAGACAGGTCAATTCGGGATTTAACTCATAAAGACATCGCTCAATACCATATCCAATAGCTTCAGTTTCCTCAAACTTTCGAAGACTGGGGTCTTGATACAAAAACGTTGCCCAATTCGGTGCTAAGGCCTGATCCTTCTCGCCGTCCTTTACCATTGTAAACGCATTTGTTGTAATTTTATTGGTCACGGTCTTGCTCCTTACCCCTATTCAAAACACTTCTTACCTTGATGGTGTGAGGAAAGTCCTTAAAGAAAGGTTAACAAACAACAGTCAAAAATTTGAAATGAACAGCTCAAGGGAAGTGCTTTTTAAGGGCTACCAAAACCCTCTTCTCGCTCGAATATAACCGTTGAATTGATGGCAAACTTCTCTATACTACCTTTAAAATACGTCTCAAAAATTCAAATGTGAAAAATAATGTTATGTCGCAATTCCTAATCTCCCGCACCCTTATTTTTATAGTTCTTATTCTCCCCTATTTTAGCACAATCCCCTCCCATGCCCGGTGGGCAACCTATGAAGACGCCTCAGCTGAAATCGAATTTCTTAATAGCGATATTGTGGTTGATAAAGATGGCAAAACCATAGAGACTGTAGAAAAACAGATCAAAATTCTAAAAGAATCAGGGCGTAATTCTTTTGGGGTGGAACGAATTCACTTTAACGAAAATATTGAAAAAATAGATATCATTGAAGCAAAAACCATCATAGATGGAAAAGAATTCATAGTCCCCAAAAACATGATTGAGATTAAGCCATTAGCCAGTGAAATTAATGCCTTTGACCAACTCTTTCAAATATTTATTTCCTACCCACACATTAATGTTGGATCTCGCATTTATTTAAAATACAAAAACACAATCACCAAACAACCCCTCCGGAAATATTTTGCCGTAAAGTTTTATTACGGCAGCGGCACATATTGGAAAGAAGCGAGATTTACCGTCAAATCTGAATTGCCTTTCAAGATGATTATTAATGACCCTCACGATGAGCTAGTGGTCAAAGAGTACAAAGAGGGTCCCTATTACAATTTGAGGGTAACATCAAAAAAACCAACTTATCGAGAGCTAACAAATGAATCCACCAGCACGCAAATTCCGGAAAGTTTAAAAACATGGGTTGAACTTTCTACCTTTGACTCATTTGAAAAATTTGCCACGGCATTATCGAAAGATTACGAGGACGTGCTGCAGCAAAAATTACCGCCTTTGCAAGAATCAATTCGACAAGAAGCAGCGAAAGTTACCCATCCAGTGGATCAAATCAACACAGTGACTTCTTTGTTAGCCGACAAAATTCGCTACATGGGCGACTGGCGTACCATAGAAGGAAGGCTTTCTCCCCGCTCTTTAAAAACAGTTGCCGAAAGTGGTGTTGGCGATTGTAAGGATTTTTCAGCATCCACATGTGCCATTCTCAACGTTTTGGGTTATAAAGCAAAAGTGGCTATTGTTTTTCGAGGTTTAGCGTACCTAACTCCAGAAAAATCACTTCCCAGCTTTTTAAACACTAATCATGCGATTGTAAAAGCTATCGATAAGTCCGGAAAAATATATTGGATTGATCCCACGAATTTTACCAGTATGGCTGATGGCATTTATCCAGATATTGCCGAAAGACCTGCCCTCGTCTTAGATTCTAAAAACTCGTCTTATGAGCAGATTCCCCCTATTGATGCGAATCATTCAAAAATCATCTCTGAAGATATAATCGAGATTAAAGATGGAGACATATTAAGTGATACAGGTTTCATGGAATTTTTTGGGGAGCAAGCCATTGACTCTACGGGAGCGGGATTAAGTTTTTCTCTTCAATCAATCGAGGAAGCCCTTGTAAAAGAGCTTACGGGAGAAACAACCCCCATAAAGAAGAAAATTAGCATCCCGCCTCTCAACTCACGATTTGTTAAAAACTTTAAAATTGATTATGCTTTCGAGCAAGATCACAGTTTACTTTTGACGAATGAGGGACTTGGCTTTTTATTAAAAGCCTCCTGGGCGCATATGTTCTTGGATACGTCTCCCTCCCAGATTGGAACCTTATTTGTTAGTTCCCCCCTCACCCTCATCAAAAAAGCGTTCATTAAAAATATGAAAGCCAAACAAGTCGAAGTCTTAAATTTTCAATTTAAATCTCCCTGGTTAGAAGCTAAACGGGAGTTTCGGGTCAATTCAGATGGCATTGAACTAAAGGAACAAGTCTCCATTCTGAAAAGTTTTATAACAGCTGATGATATAAAATCAAAACAATACAAAGACTTGAAAGACTTTCTGAAAAAGTATTGTCGCAGATCAGCCATGATCATGACAAAAATTGATTCCAAAAAAATCAATTAATCCCCCCTCGTCAGGGATAGGTAAGATATGGTAGGTTTCTAAAAAAGTTATATTTCTAACGTAGAGGATGATTATGAAAATTGTTGCGCCCAGAGAATCTGCCGACTTTGAGTCTCGTGTAGCAATTACACCAGAAATTTGCAAAAAATTGATTGATTTAGGGCATGAAATTGTCCTGGAAAAAGCGGCGGGCGTTGCAGCGGGTATGCCCGATACTCTTTATGAAGCTGTCGGTTGTCAAATTGCGAAAGATTCGAAGTCCCTCTATCAAGGTGCTGATATTGTAGTGCGCGTAAATCCTCCTGTAGGAACAGAAATTACAAGCCTTCCTAAAGACAGTATTTTGATTGGAATGCTAAAGCCACATGGCAATGAGAAGCTGGCCCAAGAATTGGCAAAGAAAAAAATATCCGCATTTGCTTTGGAATTAATTCCTCGTATTTCAAGAGCACAAGGCATGGATGTATTGTCATCACAAAGTAACCTTGCCGGTTATAAGGCCGTTGTTGATGCGGCAGCCGCTTTTGGGCGCGCTATGCCGATGATGATGACGGCGGCAGGAATGATCCCCCCAGCGCGGGTTCTCATATTAGGTGCGGGGGTTGCGGGCTTACAAGCTATTGCCACTGCGCGACGGTTAGGGGGTATCGTTTCCGCATTTGATGTTCGTCCAGCTGTAAAAGAACAAGTTGAAAGCTTAGGAGCCACATTTGTCGAAGTTGAATCTACTGAAAGTGGCGATGGCACAGGTGGCTACGCAAAAGAAATGAGTGCTGACTATAAGAAACGCCAACAAATGAAGCTTGAAGAAGTTATGCGTCAACAAGATATTGTGATTACAACCGCACTTATTCCGGGCAAACCAGCTCCTCTTTTAATTACAGAAAAAATGGTCAAAGAAATGAAGGCAGGATCTGTTATTGTCGATTTAGCTGTTGAATCTGGAGGAAATTGCGCCTATTCACAACTGGGCAAAGTTGTTGAAAAGAATGGTGTCAAAATTCTTGGGTATTCGAATTTCCCAAGCCGTATTCCCTATGATGCAAGTCAAGTCTACGCTCGCAATGTCTTGAACTTTTTAAAATTACTTTTAGAGTCAAGCGGCAAGTCTCTAGCAATCGATTGGAATGATGAAATAATTAAAGGGGCAACTTTGTGCCATGCTGGCGCTGTCGTTCACCCTATAGTCAAGCCGAGCCCAAAAGCAGCAAAAGGAGCTTAAGATGGAAATGAAGGATATTATTGAAAAAGCAGGAAAGATTCAAGAATCTGCTCAAACTTTACTTGATGACGCGGGCGCCTTACGTGCGACAGCTAAGATTGCACTTGAAAAGACACCTATCGGTGCGGATGTAGATCCATTCATCCTGGGTCTAACTGTATTTTTGCTTGCTTGTTTTGTGGGCTATTACGTCGTTTGGAAGGTAACCCCTGCTCTTCATTCGCCTCTCATGTCTGTAACCAATGCCATTTCTAGCGTTATCATCGTAGGAGCCTTGCTTGCTGCGGGACCAAGCACAGGCGGCATTGCGACAACTTTTGGGTTTTTGGCCGTTATTCTCGCTTCAATCAACATCTTTGGTGGTTTTATTGTCACACAAAGAATGTTGGCGATGTTTTCAAAAAATAAATAAGGAGCACAATTGTGTCTGCGAATATGTCATCATTTTTATATCTTATCTCAGCGGTCTCTTTCATTATGGCTTTGCGAGGCTTATCGTCAGCGGCGACATCCCGCCTGGGCAATCTCTATGGCATATTTGGAATGACCGTCGCCATCTTAACGACTCTCTTAACGCCTCACATTTCCCGATATGGCATCATTTTGTTAGCCATTGCCATTGGGGGAGGTATTGGGGCGACGATTGCTCGAAAAATTCGCATGACCGCTTTACCTCAACTGGTAGCAGGGTTTCATAGTCTTGTTGGATTGGCAGCTGTTCTTGTTGCCGCTGCTGCCCTTTATGCACCTGACGCCTACGGAATTGGAAAGATTGGTTTCATTAAAGGTTCTAGCCTTTTTGAAATGGGTCTAGGCAGCGCAATTGGCGCCATAACATTTACCGGTTCTTTGGTTGCCTTTGGAAAATTGCAGGCCCTCATTAGCGGCAAACCATTAACTTTTAATGGTCAACATCTTCTTAATGCTACTTTAGGGGGAGCGATTGTCTTTTTGCTCATTGTCTTTTTATTGACAGAATCACACTTCATTTTTTGGCTGTTAACCACCGTTGCTTTAACATTAGGATTTCTATTAATTCTACCCATCGGCGGAGCGGACATGCCCGTTGTCATATCCATGCTAAACTCCTATTCAGGATGGGCAGCAGCTGGAATTGGTTTTACCTTAAGCAATAATTTATTGATTATCACAGGCGCACTTGTGGGTGCTTCCGGTGCAATCTTGAGTTACATAATGTGTAAAGGAATGAATCGCTCCATTTTCAACGTCATTCTTGGAGGTTTTGGTACAGATTCCGCATCGACAACATCTGGCGCCAGTGACGCTCCTGACCGCCCTGTAAAAGTCAGTAGTGGTGAAGATGCGGCCTTCATTCTCGCTAATGCCCAATCCGTTATCATAGTCCCCGGCTATGGTATGGCCGTTGCTCAAGCTCAACATGCTTTGCGCGAAATGTGTGATCTTTTGAAAAAGAAAGGTATTAAAATTAAATATGCTATACATCCTGTTGCGGGCCGTATGCCGGGCCACATGAATGTTCTTTTAGCAGAAGCAAATGTACCTTACGAAGAAGTTCATGAACTTGAAGAAATTAATAATGATTTCGCAATGGCTGATGTTGCATTTGTTATTGGGGCCAACGATATTACAAACCCTGCAGCCAAAACAGATTCCTCATCCCCTATTTATGGCATGCCCATTTTAGATGTTGAAAAAGCGAAGACAGTCTTATTTGTCAAACGGTCTCTGGCTTCGGGGTATGCAGGAGTCGATAATGACCTTTTTTATCGCGACAATACTTTTATGGTACTTGGCGACGCCAAAAAAGTTTGCGAAGATATTACTAAAGGTCTTTAGAAAATTCTTCAAGGAGTCGGTTCCCAATGTATGTTAACCCTATTTTAATAGACGTACCCGAATCTATTGAAACATCCAGGCTTCTTTTAAAAGTACCAAAAGCAGGATATGGGAAAAATCTTCATGAAGCGATAATTGATGGGTATGATGATGGAATAAAGTGGCTGAATTGGCCCAAAACGCCACCCACTATTGAAGAGGTCGAAAAGGATTGTCGAAAACACCACTCAGAATTCATTTTAAGAGATTTTATTCGTTACCTGCTTGTCGAAAAAGATACAAATCGTATTGTGGGAAGATGTGCACTCCCGGCCGTATATGCACTTTGGGAAATTCCTCAATTTGCTATTAGTTATTTTGTGCGCAAAAGTGCACGCAATCAAGGTTATGCAAAAGAAGCCATCCATGCTTTAACCCTTTTAACATTTCAGAATTTGCGAGCAAAAAAAGTTGAAATTGTTTGTGATGCCGATAATATTGCAAGCCAGAAAGTGCCCCAAGACCTGGGTTATCTTTTAGAATATTCTAAAAAAGGGGGCTGGCCAAAATTAGGGGGACAACTTGCTGACTTGCAGATTTATTCCTTATTTTCCGAAGAAGCTTTGCCTAAATGGGAAGTTAAATGGTAATTTTCGTTCGGGGTCTTGTTTTTTTACTTTATTGCATAACATCAAACCCTGCGCATTCTGCAATAACGGTTCCTATTGATTCTATTTTACCCAAGTTTGAATCTCTTATCCACAAGTCAATGAATGCTAAAAAAATTCCCGGTTTGGCTGTTGCTATCGTTCATAAGGGCAAAATTATCTATATTAAAGGTTTTGGTATCCGCACAGTTGGAAAGTCTGAAGGAGTTGACCAACAAACACTTTTCCAATTGGGGTCAGTTTCCAAAGCAATTTCTTCAACATTGATTGCTATCTTAGCAAAAGAGCAAGTCCTCAACTTAGAACACCCCATCGACTGTTTGCCCGGAAGAACATTACGCCATGTATTAAGCCATACGACGGGTATCACTTCTGGTGGGTTTAACAGATTAATTGAACAAGGTATGTCTCCTGCCCAATCCATTGAAAAAATTAAACTCATGAATGTTGAAGATCCTCCGGGAACTAAGTTTATTTATCACAATGTTGTCTACAATCTTTTAACAAATGTTATTGAACAAGTGGTCGGAACATCTTTTGAAGCGACATTACAATCTAAGCTATTCCATCCCCTTAACATGACGCGCACCTCTTCAACATGGGAAGCTTTTATCGCACAAGAAAATCGCGCCTCTCCTCACGTTTTTACAAGTTTGGCGACTAAAAAATCCAAAAAGGGTAAGAGAAAAGAGAAAAAGATTTTGACGAAAAGTACTGTCCAAAAAGTCCCGTACCGCAAAGAATATACAAATTTTCCAGCTGCCGGAGGATTTAGTAGCAGCATCCATGATATGGCCCAATTCTTATGTGCCGTTATGGGCAGCCGACCGGACATCATTAGCCAGAACGATTTGAAAGATTTTATTCAACCTACCATTCATACACCCGATCAATGGCAGCGTTCACAAAAGCACCGAGATCGAATTTCCAAAACAGAATATGGTTTAGGCTGGCGACATTTAATTTTTGCGGATTATCCTTTAGTATTTCATGGCGGGTGGATTCGCGGATTTTGTAGCACCTTGGCTTTTCTACCCGAGCAGCAACTTGGTATTGTTATTTTACAAAATGCAGAGTCTTCTCTGGCCTATAATTTATCTATGCAATTTTTTGACTGGGCCTTAGGATTACCTCAAAAAGAATGGATTAAGTAAAATTATGAAATATCTCTTTATTCTCGTTAGTTATTTCTCAGGTTCTATCCCTTACGGATTAATTCTTACTAAAATTTTCCGGGGCGTAGACATAAGAAAAATTGGGTCCGGCAATATAGGTACAACCAACGTCTTACGAACGGGCCATAAAGGCATAGCGGCAGCAACTTTATTTTGTGATTTTTTTAAAGGATTTTTGCCCGTTTATCTTGCATCGAAGTTAGGTATTGAAGGTAGTTCTTTGCTTTTCATCGCCTATGCAGCAGTCCTTGGACATGTATTTCCCATCTGGCTCAAGTATCAAGGTGGAAAAGGTGTTGCGACTTCTTTGGGCGTTTTTTGGGCTTTATCACTGCCTTTGGGAATATTTTCAATACTCACATGGCTCATTATTACCCGATTCGTAAAAATCTCATCATTATCTTCATTGTGTATGTTTGTAATGGCTCCGCTTTTTGCAGCATTAGCAGTCTCATACCCGATCGCCCTTTTTTGCCTAGCAATTACTCTTCTTATTTGTTGGACTCACCGATCCAACATCCAACGATTAATCTCAGGAGAGGAAAAGGAAATAAAGATTATCACTGACTAAACATGTTTCTTAGATATGAGGTTGAATGAAAGGAAAAATTATAATGTCGATCACCAATAATTTTGCAAAATTTTCTCGTTTTATCGCTGACTCCACGGGGCACCCACGCGCATTTTCTCTGGCCATCGGTTCTGTTATTGTATGGCTATTAACCGGACCTTACTTTGCCTATTCTGACACCTGGCAATTGGTCGTTAATACAGGTTCCTCCATCATCACCTTTCTTATGGTCTTCCTTATACAAAATACCCAAAATCGCGATAGTGCTGCCTTACAAATTAAATTAGATGAACTCATTCGTTCACATGCTGGAGCACACAATGTCCTTCTTGACCTTGAAGAACTAACACAAGAACAAATTGATAACATAAGAAAAAAATATGAAAACTTAGCTACACTAGCACGGGCTGATTTGAAACAGGGAAAAACAGACACACTAACAGCTGAGATCTAGCGAATAAAAATTAGGCTTTATTCTCCCTTTATCCACCGCAATACATGCTGACGGGCAGCCAATGTTTCATCGAGGCGGCGCCGCGGTGTTGAGTAAGGAGCACCTTCAAAATAGGCTTTTTCGCCGTTTTTGGCTAACTGCGTTAAGTGTTTTAATGTCCCAATAAACAAATCTAGGCTTGCTTTACTCTCGCACTCTGTGGGTTCGATGAGAAGAGCTCCATTGACCACAAGCGGAAAATACATTGTCATCGGATGAAACCCTTCTTCGATAAGTGCTTTCGTAAAATCTAACGTGGTAATATCCGTCCCTTTTAAAAAGCGCTCATCAAATAAAACTTCGTGCATACACGGACCCTCAAAGGAAAGAGTCAAATCATTTTTCAATTGAGATAATATATAATTGGCATTCAAAACCGCATCTTCGGCAACTTGACGTAATCCATCTGCACCGTGACTCATCATATAAGCAAGGGCCCGTACAAACATTCCCATTTGACCATGAAAGGCTTTTAATCTTCCAATGGATTGGGGCGCATCATGCTCCTGTTCAACAAGAGTCAATTGCCCTTTAGCATTTTTCACAACAAATGGCAGGGGAGCAAAGGGTGCAAGAGCCTCTGATAATACGACAGGACCACTACCAGGCCCTCCGCCCCCATGGGGGGTTGAAAAAGTTTTATGTAAGTTGATGTGCATACAATCTATACCGAGATCAACGGGGCGTACTTTGCCCAAAATCGCATTAAAATTTGCCCCATCACAGTAGAAGAAAGCCCCAATATCATGAATTGCACGCGAAATTTCCACAATATCCGACTCAAATAAACCACAAGTGCTAGGATTGGTGAGCATAATTGCTGCAACATCCGGCGACAAGGCGGCCTTGAAGGCTTCTAAATCTACACGCCCTCGATTATTTGCTTTAATTGTTTGCACTTTAAAACCGCAAGCCGCGGCTGTTGCTGGATTTGTTCCATGAGCCGATTCGGGCACAAGAACAAGGGAGCGTTTTTCTCCTCGAGCTTCAAGAGCGGCTTTAATGGTCATCATTCCACAAAGTTCCCCGTGAGCACCTGCAGCCGGTGTCATGGCCACAGCTGGAAGTCCTGTCAACTCCATTAACCAACCTGACAACTGATGAATGATTTCCAATGCACCTTGCACGCTTGAGATGGGTTGCAGGGGGTGCACATCTCCAAAATATCTTGCCACCTTCTCATTAAGTCTTGGATTGTGTTTCATCGTGCAGGACCCCAAAGGATATAAACCTGTGTCGATAGAATAATTTTTCTGACTTAACCGCGTATAATGACGCACGACTTCCGGTTCAGAAAGCCCCGGAAGCCCAATCGAATTACGCACTAATCCACCAAAGCGATTTTCTGTCAACGTTACGTCTGGCCAATCGACTCCCGTTAAGCTGGGTGTATCTTGCTCAAAAATCAATAGCTCTTCAATGGCAAGCCCATGATTTCCTGTGTAAGTGTGTTTTAACTGTGATTGAGGCAAATCCTGATTTAAGGAATGAAGAGTTTGTGATTTTGGCATAAATTATAACCCCTTACACATCGTATCTAGAGTCAAAATCAATCGCTGTAGATCTATTTCCGTCACTGTTTCTGTAACGGCAATTAATAGATCATTGGGTCGATGATTAGGAAGCAATCGTGAGACAGGGACCCCGCCCAAAATACCTTGTTGAGCAAGCTCATTGACAGCAGTTTCAGCTGGTATCGGCAATTGAATTGTAAATTCATTAAAAAAAGTTTTGTTTAAAAGTTTTACACCAGAAATTTTTGATAATTCCGTTGCAAGAACCATCGCTTTTTGGTGATTTAATTTTGCTAAGCGTTGAAGTCCCACCTCTCCCAAAAGAGTGAGGTGAATCGTAAATGCCAAAGCACATAACCCTGAGTTTGTACATATATTGCTGGTCGCCTTTTCGCGTCGAATATGCTGTTCCCTTGCTGAGAGGGTTAAAACCCAACCTCGTTTCCCGTCACAGTCGACAGTTTGTCCAACAACGCGCCCCGGCATTTGACGCATATATTTTTCCCGTGTAGCAAACAAACCCACGGTTGGCCCGCCGAAGTTTAACCCACATCCTAAAGATTGTCCTTCCGCCACAACAATATCTGCCCCCATTTCTCCTGGAGACATCAACAAACCCAACGCAATAATTTCCGTCACGACAACAATTAATAAAATGCCTTTTGATTGGCAATTGGCAGCTAGATTTCGAAAATCTTCTATTTCACCATAGAAATTGGGATATTGAACAACGACACACGAAACCTGATCATCTAATAAAGGAGTTTCCTCCCATTTTTCTTCAGAAAAGCCACAAAACCGAGCATAGGTTTGAATAACACCTTGATAATGAGGATGAACGTTATTTGATAGGAGAGCTTTACGACGCCCGGTTACACGATTGGCCATCATTACGGCTTCCACTGTGGCCGTGGCCCCATCATACATAGACGCATTCGCAACTTCCATTCCCGCAAGTAAGGCAACTTGCGTCTGAAATTCAAATAAGTATTGCAAGGTACCTTGCGAAATTTCTGGTTGATAGGGTGTGTAACTTGTCAAAAATTCGCCCCGTTGGATTAAATGATCTACGGCTGCAGGAATATGATGTCGATAGGCTCCAGCGCCAATAAAAAAAGGCCCTGCGCCAGCCTGGCGGGTGTTGGCAGCTAAGCTTTGGAATGCTCGCTCCACTTCCCATTCATTTTGATGTAAAGGAAGGTCCAATAATTTTGTTAAGCGTGCCTGTGCTGGCACATCCACAAATAATTCATCGACAGACGATATTCCTATCGAATCTAAAAGAGCTTTGCGAGAGGCAGCTGTGTGAGCTAAATAGCGCATTTAATGGCTCGTCCCGATAAAAGCTTCATAGGCGGATTCTTCCATTAACTTATCAAGTTCTGCAAAATTTGAGATTTTGATTTTAAAAAACCACCCCGCACCCACAGGATCTGTATTAATTAAGTCTGGTTGCCCTTCAAGAGCTTTATTAATTTCAATGACCTCCCCACTCACGGGTGCATAAATCTCACTGGCTGCTTTGACTGATTCCACGACGGCAGCTTCACTCCCTTGAGCCATTACTTTTCCCAATGAAGGCAATTCAGTAAAAACGACATCACCCAATTGATGGGCAGCATATTCTGTAATCCCAATGGTACCCGTATCCCCTTCAATTCGAATCCATTCATGCTGATCTGTATATTTCATCATTATGTATTTCCTCATTTATTTTTTAAAATATGCGTGGGGAACAAATGGCATTTTCACCACTTTTGCCGCCCTCGCCTGACCCCTAACTTGAATCAAGACATCCGTCCCAATAGCCGCCTGAACCTGGTCCACATATCCCATTGAAATGGGATGTCCCAATGTTGGGCTGTGACCCCCGCTTGATACAAATCCTATAACATTCCCTTTCTCGGACAAAACTTCAGCTCCTTCACGGGGAATGCTCCCAGGCAATAAAGCCATCCCGACTCGTCGACAAGAAACACCTTCTTTAAGCTGTGCTAAAATTCTATCAGCACCCAAAAATTCTCCGACCTGTCGCCTTCGTTTGCCAATTGACCAGGCAATTCCAGCTTCAACGGGTGTGGTATTTTCATTTAATTCATGACCATACAAACATAATCCTGCTTCAAGACGCAAAGAATCTCGCGCGCCTAAGCCAATGGGTTTAACTTCTGACTCTGCAAGCAGCTTTTCAGTCATTGAAATACCTTCTTCTTGTGGTGCGAGAATCTCAAATCCATCTTCCCCTGTATAACCTGAACGGCTGATCCAAGTATTCTCAAATGCCTTTCCCGTCATAAATAATAGC
Organism: Alphaproteobacteria bacterium; assembly: GCA_016870095.1. Taxonomy (NCBI): domain Bacteria; kingdom Pseudomonadati; phylum Pseudomonadota; class Alphaproteobacteria; species Alphaproteobacteria bacterium. The sequence goes on from VGCI01000002.1 coordinate 40,960, forward strand.
GAGGAAACTTTGGGATAAAAACGTTCTAAAACATCTGCTGCTTTAGGCCCTTGCAAGGCAATCATGACAGGATTTTCCCAAACCCGAAGAATAACGTCCGCTGGCAAATGTGATTGTAAATACTTTATGTCTTCACTTTTACGACTTGCATTAATGACAAGCAAATATCCATTTTCTCGCCGAGTAATCAAAAGGTCATCCAACACGCAGCCAGACTCTAATAGAAAAACCCCATATCGTATCTCCCCACAAGACATCTCAGCAAGATCACACGGGATCAAATTTTCTAAAGCCTTCGTTGCCTGGTCTCCGATTATCTCAACAGCTCCCATATGAGATACATCAAATAAACCCGCTGATTGGCGCGTATGATGATGTTCTGCCATAATACCTGTAGGATACTGGATAGGCATTTCATATCCTGCAAAGGGGACCATTTTTGCACCCAGACGATGATGAATTTTTTCTAAAGGTGTTTTGGCCAAAAGAATATCAGACGCATTAAGCGCTTCATTTTGCATTTTGAGACTATCTGCCATTTTTATAAGTTCTTTGTCTATTTTTTTCGTTTATTCTTCTTTTTGCTAACATTTTTATGGATAACTTTCTTACCCTCTAATAAAGATTTTTCATCTACTGAGATCGTATGGACGCTTCCATTAAAGCCGACCAATATCCGGTAATCTTGCTTACGGGTACTTACGCCCTCCGGAAGCTCATATTTTATTTTATGCGTGTGATTTAATGCTGTCCTTTTTACATGCACTTTAATCATTTCGTCATGGCGATCTATGACAGCATCTTCACAATTTATCAATGCGACAAATACTGGAAATACCACATTTTTATTGCTCCCCTTATCTTTTCTAGTGGCAGGAATTGTTAATTTGAGATTCATTCCTATATTAGCTTTTCCTTCAGAGGGAGCTATTCTCAATTCATCACACTCAACTTTCTCTACAGCAAGGGTCGCTATACGTGAATCTTCTTCCAAAGCCGTATATAAAGGAACTCGAGATAAGGTGGATATGACTGATGTTTTGATGCAGCCGGGATCTTTAGGCGGAACAGAACTACACCCCACCAAAAAAAGAAATAAGCAAACAATGCAAGTCAAAGGGCGAGCAAAAGTCATAAATCTATTCCTCAATTTGATAAGATATGCTTTAAACTTTAGAAAATCTTGTTCAAGAGAGCAAGAGGTGAAATCAATTTCCCAAAATATAGTTATCTTCAATTTAGAAAGAATGGCTTCTTTTATGAGTTTTGTGATATATTAACCTCATTTTAAGCAAGATTATTAAAGACCGCTCACATTTTGTACGCGAAGAAAGGCACCAAAATGACACTTCCCAACCTTACAATAATTCTTGCAAGCCCAAGAGGTTTTTGTGCGGGTGTGGATCGTGCCATTCAAATTGTCGAAAAAGCTATTGAAAAACATGGAAGACCTGTTTATGTTCGCCATGAAATTGTTCATAACCGCTTTGTGGTAGAAAGTCTTGAAAAAAAGGGGGCTATTTTTGTTAAAGAACTTGATGAAGTCCCGAACGATCGCCCTGTTGTCTTTTCCGCGCATGGTGTTCCCAAAGCTGTCCCCCATGCCGCAAAAGCTAGATCGCTTTATTATTTAGATGCAACGTGTCCCCTAGTCAGTAAGGTTCATCGAGAAGTCGAACATCATCAAGAATCTGGACGCACTGTCATCTTAATTGGCCACGCAGGTCACCCAGAAGTTATTGGAACCATGGGGCAAGTTCCCGAAGGAGCCGTTGTATTAGTTGAAACAGCAGCTGACGTTGCCAACCTAACTTTTCAATCTGGGGAAAACTTAGCTTATGCCACACAAACCACTCTTTCTGTTGATGAAGTTACAGATATTATCGTAACCCTAAAAAAGCGCTATCCTGCCATTCAAGGGCCAAAAAAAGAAGATATATGTTATGCCACAACAAATCGTCAACTTGCTATCAAGACGCTTGCCGCTAAGGTGGATAGATTAATTGTTATTGGTGCTCCCAACTCATCAAACTCCGTACGCCTCGTTGAAACAGCTAAGCTGCATGGATGTTCCCAAACCCGTCTTTATCCGCGGGCATCTGAAATTAATTGGTCCTGGTTAGAAGGAGCAAACCGACTCGGCATCAGCGCAGGGGCATCCGCTCCTGAGATTCTAGTTGATGAATTAATTCAAGCCTGTCGGGACCGATTTAACATTACGGTAGAAGAAATTCGGGTTATTGAAGAAAATATTCACTTCAATATTCCCAAAAGTCTCGCTTCTTAAAAAATAAAATTTAGGCAAAAAAGTGAAGTCATATCCATTTTTAACATCGCATATTTCCTTGTTTTCTCGTAATATAAAATTAATAATTAAGAGAAAATTGTCTCAAGGAACATAGGAATGGTGGTCGCGAACTTGCATAAAGAAACTCCAAATCTCATTGATGTTCTAAAAAACCTCCCTGCTACACTAAAACCACGCTTAACCGCCTATACAGACGGTGCCTGCAGTGGCAATCCAGGGCCAGGAGGTTGGGGAGCCGTTCTCTATTACCAAGGTCTTCAGCAAGACTTATCCGGGGGAAACCCGCAAACGACTAACAATCGTATGGAAATGAGTGCAGCAATTGGTGTTTTACAAACCTTGCCCCATTCATCTTATATTGAGATTTATACAGACAGCCAATATTTGCGAGATGGTATAACAAGATGGATGGTAAATTGGAAGAAAAATGGCTGGATGACATCCGATAAAAAGCCTGTAAAAAATAAAGATTTATGGTTGCAACTAGACGAACTTTCCACTCAACATGAGATTGTGTGGCACTGGATTAAAGGACACAGCGGACACCCAGAAAATGAGTATGCTGATGCTCTTGCCCGCAACGCCATTATTGCCCAAAGGGTAAATGGGGTCGGTTAATTTAACAATGCGATTGAGCCTTTCTTGAGTAAGTCCTGTTGACAATGCTTATAAAGGGCTTTAGAAAAGAACAAAGTAACGGAGGGATGGCCGAGCGGCTGAAGGCGGCGGTTTGCTAAACCGTTATACGGTTGAAAAGCCGTATCGAGGGTTCGAATCCCTCTCCCTCCGCCAATTTATATTGGGGGCCTAGCCCCGAATATAAATGGGTGCTTCGGGTATACTTAATTATAAAAAATAAATTTTCTGCAAAACTTTTTTTATGCAAAATAAGGGGAGTTTACGTACGTTATCCCTTTCTTTTAAAACTTTCAACCTCCCTTCGTTGTTTGCTTATGTTCCCTCATCATCCCCAATATCTTCTAGTGTTAAAAATATGTTTTCAAAATCACCTTATATAACGAATTATTAATTTATCTCTGTTTTAATATTATGGATGACCCTATTTTACGAATTCACTTCATAAGGAGTTATTTCCAACATGAAAAATACGTTTTTTCCCATAACACAAGCTAAGATATTTTTATTCCTCATTGCCTCCTTCTTCCTGGCTAATAAAGCTTTAGCAGAAAAAATTGATAACTTCTCTTTCTGTTTAAATATATGTACAACAACGCAATGTGGTACGAACGCGGCAATTAAATCCGATTGTAAGAAACGATGTTCAAATGATTGGCAACAGATTGCAAATCTTGAATTGAGCAAGAACAATAAAGAATTTCGCACGACAAAAGATGAAAAAAAGAAAAATATGATGCTTTTTAGCAGTGAAATCGCAAAATGTCTTGATATGAATAAGATAGAAATACCTGTTGAAAAAGCTCTCCCTCAGACTGATGAAAAGGATAAGATAACAAAACCAAATGAAGCAAAACCAATTTCTAAGGATGAATTATGTGCAGCGGCTATCCGGCAAGAGATGACAGCCTTAAAAAATGAGCAAACAGCATTAAAAGCCCAAGAAGGAAATATGGCAGCAGCACTTGAAGCTATAAATAAATAAGAAATATTTCAAAAACTTAATTTTGACTTTAAAAATTGCCGTAAAAGCGGCAATTTTTTTTCAAAGATACGTCTATTCGCTGTTTTGCACTTGCTCTTTTATTGCTTGGGCTCTCCGTTGACGATATTCTTCAATTTTGAGCAATTTATCTTTGGGAACATAGTCTACAAAAAGTTTTCCATTCACATGATCCACTTCATGTTGAATAATGCGAGCCAGAAATCCTTCCGCTTGCCCCTCTACCAAATCCCCATCAATTGTATAAGCTTGATATTTTATGATTTTAAAACGCCTCACAGGGCCCGCCATTTCCAAAACAGAAAAGCAAGCCTCATAATCCTCATGTTTGTCTTCCCCAACACCCACGTAAGTCGGATTAATCCAAATCGTTTTTTCCATCGTTTGTGTGAAATCTTGACGCCATTTTGCTAAATCAGGATTGTAAGGAGCTGCAAAAACAATAATTTGTTTTGCAATTCCAATTTGAGGAGCCGCCAAACCCGCGCAATTCTTTTCGTTATCAAATTTTCCCTCAAGAATTTTTACGTCATTTAAATCTTCAGGAACTAAGGGAAAAGACAATTTTTTTGCAGGCGTTATTAAAACTTGCGGTTTTTCATTTTTTTCATAACTTAACACTGAATAATCTGGAAGAGGATCACCCGGAACATATGTACAGGAAGATAACGTTATCGCCATAATCACGCCTATAAAAGTTAAGAGGAAATGACATCCATTACGCAATGCGTTTTATCCACGGTTTATCATTGAGTTATAGATTGATTCATTTATTGTAATTTTAGCATGTGAACGCAAGTTCTTAACATAAAGCGTTGTTGCATCCTGGAAAATCAATTCAGATAATTTTTTCTCCATTTGCTCTTTCTTTTCCTTCAATGCCTTAGAATTGAAGGGAAGAACTTTTTGCAACATCACAACCTGTATAGACCCGCTTGGCTCTGGTGCAACTCCAAAAATTGCCTTTCCAGAAGCCAATTCAAACATCTGGCTCAACAATTGAGGGGCAAATTGTTTATGAATCTTTTCATCTTTTTCTGAATCCACACGACTCAATGGATCTAACATTTTAATCGACAACTTACGACTGAGTGCCATACGAGAAAGGTCAGCCACCGATCGAGCATCCGTAGCCAGCTGTTGGGCGACAACTAAACTATACTCAAGCCGCTTTTTCTCTAACCATGCCTTAGAAACTTTATCTTTAATATCCGAAAACGGGGGAATATGGGCGGGTTTAATGCTATCGACATGTACAAGGTAGGATGTTCCTTCCTTCGTATCAATCATTGTACTATCCGTCTTTTCAGGCAGAGAGAAGACTTGCTCTAATATTTCAGTTCTTCCAATCTCTGGAACTACATATTTCTCATTCATGTCTTTGCCAAACTTAGATATAGCTTCTATGGTCTGTATCTTAAAGCCATGCTCTTTCGCAATTTCAGCCACCGTGGAGCCACCCGCTAGCGCATCCTCAATTTTATTCTTCAATTCATAAATTTGATCATTTGCAAGCTGAATCTTTAGCTCTGATTCCAATTGAGCTCTCATTTCGCCAAAGGATTTTGTAAAGCTGGGTTCAATTTTAGAAATAACATAGACCTGCCAACCAAAAGGCGTTGAAATGGGCCCTGTCACCTGGCCTAGCTCGGACTCAAATAATTTATCAGCGACTAAATCGGGTAATTGTTGCTTAGTAACCATGCCTAAATCTTTAAATTCTGCAGAAAAATCCCGAGCAACAGCGGGAACAGGGCGACCTTTTTTCATAGACTCTACAGCTTTTTTAGCGCTCTCTTCGTCTTTAAAGTTAACTTGTTTAACTTCTCTTTTTTCAGCAATTTCAAACTCAGCTTTTCGTCGCTCATATTCTTCTTGCAACTTATCTTGGGTCATAATAACCCTGTCTTTTAACAGTTTAGGATCAATTTCCAAAAGCATAATTTTTCGCATCTCTGGAAGCTTAAATTGCTCTTGGTTTTGTTGGTAGAATTTTTCTAAATCAGCTTCCTTCGGAGAATCTTTGACAACCATTTTGCTATAGGGAACTGTCACAACAGCAAAGACACGTTGTTCAAAAAAGCCTTGAAACAAAAGTTCTACATATGTTTTTGGCAATTTTAAGCCTGAAAAGAGCGCTCCAAATACTTGTTGCTGCTGCAATTGCTGACGGACATCCGCCACAAACTGACTTTCTGTAATATGATTTGTGTGTAACAAATAATCAAATGCACGCTTATCAAAAGCTCCTTGCTCATTCAAAAAAGTCGGAATCGTTTGAATGTGCCGACGCACAATTGCGTCAGTTGAAACAAGATATCGTTTCTTTAGGTCGGCAATGATCAAACTATGATCAATTAAAGAATCGAGAATTTTTTGAGGCATTCCCATTTCCTTAATTTGCTCAGAGTTGAGTTGTCCTTTTGATAATTCTTGTGCCTTCGTTAACATATTTTGAAAACGAGCCGTAAATTCTTCTTGAGTAATATTATGACCATCTACGGTTGCTACGGGACGCATGTTTACATAGTTAAGGGCTATATCAGCAACGCCCCACATGCTAAAGCTAATCACTAATAGCACAAAAAGTGCTTTCACATACCAACGACCCGAGTGATCACGTAATTTTTGTAGCATGGATTTTTACAACTCATTCATATAGACGCTAATGTATAATAGGATTTTATCACCAAGCACACCTGGAGCACATAAACTTGCGCAAAAGGGGAGAGCAAGATATAAAAAACTATCCATACTCTAATAAAGGAATTTAGCAAATGCAATGGTTTTTGGCACGGCATGTTAATAGATAGGAGGATTTAAATGGGAAAAATCATTGTAGCAAATTGGAAAATGCATGGATCGCATGATTTTATTAACACATTTACAGCCCGTTTTGACTTTACTCTGCCCCTTACAGAAAATCAGGTTATCATCTGCCCTCCCTTTCCTTTTTTAGCATCTTTTCGTGATACTTTTAAGGGAACAAAGAGTCGTTTGGGGGCCCAAAATTGCCATACCGAACCTCAGGGTCCTTTTACTGGTGAAGTCAGTGCTACCATGTTGGCAGATATAGGCTGCCAAGCTGTTATTGTGGGTCATTCTGAAAGGCGTTCGTTATTTGGTGAAACTGATGCTACTGTTAATGCCAAAGCTTCTTCTGTTCATACAAATGGTATGACTGCCATTATTTGTATTGGAGAAAACCAGATTGTCCGCATGTCAGGTGAAGCTATAGAGGAAGTCATTGGTCAACTCAAAGCCAGCTTACCAGACTCATCCACCGCACAAAATACTCTTATAGCTTATGAGCCCATTTGGGCCATAGGAACAGGATTGACACCTTCTCTAGACGAGATTCAACAAATGCATACGGCCCTTTACAAAGCTCTAAAGTCACCGATTCCTTTACTATACGGTGGCTCAGTCACTGAAAAAAATGCTGCCGATATCTTATCTCTTCCGCATGTCGACGGTGTATTGGTAGGAGGAGCAAGCCTGAACGTAGAAATTTTTCAAAAAATAGTCAGGGGGGTTTGAAAAATATTTTTTCCCCTCCCTTGACGGATCTTCTCCCAAAACTATTTTGAATATATGCCCCTGCACAAACCGCGAACTAACCATGAGGAGGCTCCATTGGAAAAATTAATTTATTCCATAGCCAAAGATGACGTTCACAAATATATTTTGGAGAATATTGAGGAAAATAAATACTATTATTTCAATGACTTCTCTGAAATCATTGACGTGTTTTCCGATACCGATACTCCTCATCTTTTTGGTTTTAAACAAGGAAAAGCGACGAGTTCATCAAAGAACAAAATTAAAATTCATAAAAGAATGGCTCACCCCCTTGGTAAGGGACAACCCAAGTATTTTTGGTCTCAATCCTATAATAATTTCGACTACTTAGAAATTTCTACAGTTAAAGACGTATTAAAACATGTCAAAAAAAATATGAAGGGATGGTAAAAAACTCCATTCACCATTCCTCAAGGACTTCAAATTTGCCCCTCATTTTGGTAAAACGAGGGGCAAATGCTCAGCTTTTATAATATTACCTTCATCACAAAAAATTATTAATTCATTCTCTTTCTCTTAACCCCGCTTTAAGAGTTATTTTTATACACTAAGGTATGAAAAAGAAAACCTTAAAAGCCAAAGATGTTGGCATTCCTTTATTCCCGCTTCGAGCCGCTGACAAAGGGGTGCGAAAGCATCGTCCTGTCACCTTGTTTGACTTATCTTCACACGCTCGTGCCAATGAAGCTATGGCCTTTGGCTTAAAAATGCGCAACAAGGGTTTTCATGTTTTTGTTGTGGGCGAAGACCGAAGTGGACGCATGACTGCGACCCTAGCTTTTCTTAAACAATATATCCAAAAGTTACCCCCACCGTCTGATTGGGTTTATCTCAATAATTTTGCCTCCCCGCATCGCCCCAAACCCTTTCGATTGCCCAATGGCAAAGGATGTCAATTAAAACAAGCATTGTCAGATCTCATTGTGAGTTTCCATTCTGTTTTGGGAAAGACATTTTCTCATCCCCACTACACAAGTCAAATTGATGCAATGACCACATCCCTTGAAACGCAAGTACAAGAAGAGCTCCAATCTGTCCAAGAATTTGCACGGACTAAGGGCTTATCTATTGAAGAAACAAGTGAAGGATTCAGTATCCAGCTTATTGAATCTAATGAAGGGGCAACAAAAGAAGACCTCCCCTATTCAACCAAAGATATTCAAGAAATTAAAGACCGATTAAATCGCATTACAACTTCAGCACACTTAGCAGGTCGCCAACTGACTATTCAAATTAAAGAAGCTAAGAAAAATATTGCTGCTCAAGTGGTTGAACCACTTCTTCAACGCTTTCGCCATGATTTTGACAAGTATATTAAAGACTGGATTGATGAATTTACAGATGACATTCTTAATCATATTGACGATTTGCTGTCTGAAGACCCTGAAACGCAATCAAAACTTCCATCGCTTATCGAAGAACGATATAGCGTTAACCTTTTGATTAATAATAAAGGCCTAAACCATCCAGAAGTTATTTTAGAACCCTCGCCAACTTATGAAAACTTGTTTGGCTCCATTAAGTATCGCACTATGGGGAGTGGGGGAATGGAAACGAACTTCACCATGATTCGTCCCGGCGCCCTTCACCGCGCGAATGGAGGAATTTTAATCTTAAGAGCGGAAGCCTTGGCTCAAACTCCAGAAGTCTGGGACTCTTTGAAAGCTGCTTTACGGGATCAACGCATTCGTATTGAAGAACATCATCGTGATTCCTCATTACCACTTCTAGATGCCCCTGAACCTATGTCCATTCCTTTAGACCTTCAAGTATTCCTCATTGGTGCACCTATGTGGTACTACTCTGTATTTTTTCATGATCCAGACTTTAAAACTTACTTTAAAATTAAAGCGGAAATTGATCCTGATTTACCAACCACACCTCACAATTTAAGCATTTATTCTCGATTGATTCGTCAAGCTTCTATCTTACACACAGGACAAGAAATTGCCCCTGAAGCCATTGAATATATTATGGGATATAGCTCACGCTGGGTTGGTCAAAGAAACAAACTCAACTCAAAGTTTGAATTAATAGCGGACGTCTTGAACGAAGCCGGCGCCGTTGCCACCGCAGCGACTGAACGTTCAACAGACTTAATTACGATTGACGATATCAAAACTGTTATTCAGGAACGGCGTAAACGAACCAATCGTTTGGAGGATCGTTCTCATGAAGACATTGAGTCTGGACAGGTCCTCATTGATACAACTGGTAATGTTATTGGTCAAGTCAATGGTTTATCGGTCTTATCAACAGGTGACCATCAATATGGACTACCAAGTCGAATTAGTGCCCGCACCTATGCGGGAGAGCTTGGTGTAATTAACATTGAACGCCTGACAGAAATGAGCGGCCCTATTCAACAAAAGGGCGTCTTGATTTTAGATGGGTTCTTAAATGGCATGTTTGCCCAAAATTTCCCTTTGTCTTGCGGATGTTCCATAACTTTTGAGCAAAACTATGGCGGTGTTGAAGGAGACAGTGCTTCCCTGGCAGAACTTGTAGCCATTCTTTCTTCACTAGCAGAGATTCCTATTCGTCAAGATATTGCGATTACGGGGTCCATTAACCAGTTTGGTGAAGCTCAACCGGTTGGCGGAATTATCTATAAAATTGAAGGCTTTTTTCGTACTTGCAAACATAGAGGGCTGACAGGCAAGCAAGGTGTCATTATTCCTGACACCAACATCAACAATGTCATTCTGCGTGACGAGATTGCTCAAGCCATTGAGAATGGTGATTTTACTATCTATCCCGTTTCTAATATTAAAGAAGCCGTAGAAATCTTAATGGGCACACCGGCAAAAGCGGTTTTTAAAGCTGTTGCTAAAAAACTTGCACACTATCACGAATCATTAGAAAAATTAAAGTAAAGTCTCATCAGGTAAGGAGTTTTGTTTACGCTTTAAGCCCCTCAGTAACAAATCTGGCCGATCCGTTGCAATTATATGAATTCCCCAATTGATTAGTTTTTTAGCGTCTTCAATCGTATTGACTGTCCACGCCATAATTTTCAAACCCAAATCTTGGGCTTGTTTTATATTATCGGGAGATAATTGATTATATAGGGATGACCAGGACTCCGCGCCCAACGTATGCGCTATCATAGGACCAGATATATTATAATGCTTATCTAAAATTTGAAACCAACGGGCCGTTACAACCTTAGAGAAAGAGCTGTTCGACCGGTTTAAATCAATAAAATTCAAAAAACAGGATAAGCTCGGATCCATCTGATTTATATGCTTTAATACGCGCACATCAAATGCCAAAACTGCACACCGACTCTTTAAGCCTGATTTCTGTATGGCATCCAGCACAGCCTGGGAATGTAAAACAACGTTTAAAGCGGGGGTTGCGTGTCGCATAGTTTTCATTTCAATGAGAATTCTAGCTTTCGGATATCCTTTTGCTAAATTTAAGACATCCTTCAGACTTGGGATTTGTTCATCTTCCGTTTCTTTGACATCTGGGAAGGTATGTCGATAGGAAGTCGAGGGGTGGATTTTTCCTAATTTGTAGGAGCGGATTTCCTCAAAAGTCATAGCATCTATAGAACGACCAGGTTTCTTAAGCCATGTTCCTGCAGCTGTTCGGGTTAAGTCAGGGTTTAACTTATAATCATGATGAACAACCACTTGACCATCTTTCGTCAAATGCGTATCGAATTCAATGCCGTCAACACCCATATCCAACGCATGTTTAAAAGATGTTAGGGTATTTTCAATTCTTAAACCCCGACACCCCCTATGCACAATGATCAGGACGTCATTTTCCACCTATTAACCCTATTCCACTGTCACAGATTTGGCTAAATTTCGAGGTTGATCAACATCCGTTCCCCGAAGCAGAGCGGCATGATAGGCCAATAATTGAAGAGGGATGGTATAAATAATTGGTGCAATAAATGCATCCATAAGGGGAAGAGTAAAAGTTGTAATTTTACCGCTCAACAGTTTAATAGAATTGGCACACGCCTCATCGGTAAAGCAAATCACAGAAGCACCCCGCGCTAAGACTTCTTGCATATTAGAGACTGTTTTCTCAAACCAAGAATCTCGAGGGGCAAGCACAATAACAGGAACAGTCTCATCAATTAAAGCGATAGGTCCATGTTTCATTTCCCCTGCGGGATATCCTTCTGCATGAATATAAGAGAGTTCTTTCAACTTTAAAGCTCCTTCTAAAGCAATGGGGTAGCTTGTGCCCCGGCCTAAATAAAGAGAACTATGTGCTAAGCGAATGTAATTTGCTAATGCGTGGACTTGATCATCCTTTTGAAGGACTTTAACAATATGGGCGGGAACGGAGAATAAACTTTGAATCAGCGTGCTTTCTTGCTCTACTGTTAGACTTCCCCGTCCACGTCCCGCAGCAATGGCTAAACAAGCTAATACTGTCAATTGACACGTAAATGCTTTTGTGGAAGCCACTCCAATCTCCGGCCAAGCTTGCGTTAAAATTACGTTTTTAGCCTGACGTGCCATGGAACTTTCTGGTGAATTAACAATAGCAATGGTTTGGTGCTTTTTCTCAAGGGCCAATTGTAGGGCTGACAGAGTATCAATCGTTTCCCCAGACTGGGAAATAAACAAAGCAACTCCTCCAGGTACCAGATAAGGATCCCGATAACGAAACTCAGAAGCTATTTCAACATCAACAGGCAAATTGGCATACTTTTCAAACCAATATTTAGCCGTCATTCCCGCTAAATACGCTGTTCCACATGCAATAATCGTTAATCTTGGGATTTGGGCCCAATCAAAGGAAAGATTAGGTGTATGAATGGTTCCCGTAGATTGATCAATTAAGGAGTTGAGCGTATCGCTAATGGCAATAGGCTGTTCAAAAATTTCTTTCAACATAAAATGTCGATAAGATCCTTTACCCACGGTGTCGCTCGAGAGAACAGAAATACGAATGGGGCGTTCAACAGGCTTATCCGTATGATCATATATCTCTGCACCGTCTTTCGTAACAACGGCATAGTCCCCTTCTTCTAAATAGCATAATTGCTGTGTCCAAGGCGCAAGAGCCAAAGCATCTGATCCAATTGTCATCTCACCATCGCCATATCCAATAACAAGAGGACTTCCTCGGCGCGCAACAATCATAAGATCCGCATAATCTCGGAATAGTATGGCAAACGCAAAAGCTCCTGTAAGCTGTTTTAATGCATATTGCACAGCTATAAGGGGCGGATTGCCTTCATCCAAATACTGGGTTAACAGATGAACAACAACTTCCGTATCGGTCTGACTATGAAATACGTGGCCTTTTGAGATTAAATCTGCTTTTAGGTCGGCATAATTTTCAATAATACCATTATGAACAATAGCAACCTGATCTGTTGCATGGGGATGAGCATTCTCTTGCGTTGGAGCACCATGGGTAGCCCAGCGCGTATGACCAATACCTAAGGTCCCTACTATTGGACTTCGCTCAACCAAATCTTGGAGTTGCTGGAGTTTGCCTTGCGCGCGACGACGCTCAATACGACCTTGCGTGAGGGTCGCAATACCTGCAGAGTCATAGCCGCGGTATTCAAGGCGCTTCAAACCTTCTAATAGCTTTGGCCCTACACTGCTTTGACTGATCATCCCCACAATACCACACATAAATTTAGCTCCTTTTATATCTATTTCTGAAGGTAGATGCCCATTCCAGTTTATTTTCTTGTCGTTGACGAGCAATCGCCAAAGCATCATCGGGTACATCCGCACTCACAACACTTCCCGCGGCCACAATGGCACCAGCCCCTATGGAAACAGGCGCAACCAGACAACTATCGGATCCAATATAGGCACCATCGCCAATCTGCGTTTGCGACTTTACAAATCCGTTGTGATTACAGGTAATGGTACCGGCACCAATGTTAACGTTCTCACCAATAATGGCATTTCCAAGATATGATAAATGTTTTGCCTTTGTTTTTGCGCCAATTGTCGTGCCCTTTACTTCAACAAAATTGCCAACGACAACATCATCTCCTATAATCGTTCCTTCACGTATATGAGCAAAAGGACCTACAGTGACTCTATGGGCCAATGTTGAATTTTCAATATGGCATCCTGGCAAAATGGTGACGCCATTCCCAAGACTAACCCCCAACCCAAAAGTTACATTAGGGTGGAGTGTTACATCTCGCCCAATTTTCGTATCATGGCAGAAGTAAACACTAGAAGGATCAACTAAGGTTACCCCATTTTCCATAAAGCGACGACGCCACCTATTCTGCAATAGAGCCGTTACCGATGCCAAATCAACACGTGTATTGATGCCTTGAAGGCCCTCACAGGGAAACGTCACAACCCAAGAAGGAATGCCCTCATCTCTTGCCAAAGCCACAATATCCGTTAAATAATATTCATTTGCTTCATTTTGCGGAACAAGTTTAGCAACCAGTCTTGTTAAAAGCTCCCCATCTACAACAATAACTCCCGAGTTACATAAAGATAGGGTACGCTCCGAATTTGAAGCATCACGATACTCAACAATCCGGTCAATTTGACCTTTATCATTTGTCAGGATGCGACCATACTGATTGGGTACGTCAACCTTCATCCCAACAACCGTAATGCAAGGATTGGGGCGTGCTTTATGAGATGCTATAATCTCTTGCAAAAAGGAAGCTTCTAATAACGGCGTATCCCCACATAAAATTAATACAGTTTTCGGCATTTCTGCCAGAACGGCTAATCCTGCTTTAACGGCATCACCGGATCCTAAAGGTTTTACTTGAATAGCCGTATGAATCGCACGGCCTCCTTTCACTATCAACGGATCCAGAGTTGGGGAAATAATGGCAACAATTTGCGGCTCTAATTCTTCAGATCGCACACCTAAGGCCGCATCAATCACATGATGAATCATTGCCTTGCCGCCAATGGAATGAAGGATTTTGGGCATATCAGAAACCATACGCGTTCCTTGACCCGCAGCAAGTATTAAAATTGCATCCATATCTTTTCCTTTAATTGATGTATCTCTTAATTCCTAGTTTTAGCATAACCTATATTCAGGTAAGTGAGTAAAATTGTGACAAAAGATTTCGCTTCCCTAGCAAAATCTTAATAACTTTCAATTGTTAATTAATCCTTAACCTTTTTAAGTAATAATAAGAGTTAAATAATAAATTATAATAACAATATAAACCAGATAAAGAATCAATATTATAAGTATTTTCTAGGAGAATTCAAGTTTATGAATACAAATTTAATTTTCTTTAAACTTTTTACCCTAATCTATATTTTTGCAAATGCCTCATCTTCTATAAATGCTACTGAAAATTTATTACCCTCAAAAGATCCCCATGAACAGGATGATAGGCAACATCACCATCATTTATGTCACGTTTTAACGACCCTAAAATTTGATGAACACCATTTTAAAACACCGACAACACTCGAAAGTGCAATACAAAATGGCGCAAAGATAGTTCACGATACGACAGTTGCCACAGTACGCTCCAGTTTAGAAGGGGACAAAACAGCTGTCTCAACCCCCCCACGCACATCTTCTTTAAGTTCTCTCGCTTCAGTACCGGGAAAGGTAGTAGCTTATTTTATAAATAGTTTGCCATATGGACAAACAACACCTCCTCGCTCACAATCAACCCCTATTCTTTCCTCAGATCTTAGCTCCGACTTTGTAATGATCCCTCAAGCTACTTCATTTTACTCTCCCACACTTGATGAAAATTATGAAAATTTGTCTTCCAGAAGTAGGCGCTCGAAACCACCCTCACGGATTGTCATTTCTTATGATGGGGGAGGTGTTCGCGGAGCTATTGGAGCTAACCTAACCCAAAGGTTAGAAAAACTAACGAATAGATATATTAGTGAAATAGGGGATAGCGCTGTCGGAACTTCCATTGGAGGCATGATGGTTCTTGGTTATACAACATCTGCTGATGGCAAAAAACCCATCCTGGATGGAAACAGCACACAAGCTATGTTTGAAGCAGAATTTGAAGAATTACTGAATCCACGTTGGCAATATAATTACCTCGGAAAATTTTATGATGCTGCATCGGGGCTTCTCTATTCAAAGTATCCCTCTGCCCCTATTGAAAACCTATGTCGCAAAAACTATGGGGATTATACCTTAGGAGATTGCCTGATCCCAACCTCAACGACTGCATTTGATCCCAATAATGATACGCCTTTTATCTTTTCAAGCGACAAAACACCCTTTTATAAAACTTGGCAAGTTGCCCGTACAACTTCAGCAGCTCCCACCTACTGGAATCTATTTCGCCCCGATATCAATGGAAACGTTGATGGACAACCTTATCTTGGTGACGGCGGACTTGTATATAACAACCCAGCAATGCTTGGAATTTTAGAAGAAAAAAGAAGAAATCCTAATGGATTTAACCTCGATAACGTTGTTCTCTGGTCTGTTGGCACCGGTTGGGCAGATGTTGAGAATAAACTTGCAACAAATGCGGGACTGTTGCGTGCCGCGCAACCGGTTTTGAATGCTGCTATTAACAGTCAAGTCAAAGGAACAGAGCAAGCCATGGTCACTCTGTTGAAACCAGAAAACAATTTTAGATTGAACCCAAAACTCAAGAGAACTATTCCTCTTGACGAAGCAAATTCTGAAATTTTTCAAGAATTGAAAGAAGCTGCCGAAACGCAATATGAAATTATTGATAAATTTATTGAACACGAAGCCGTGCGTCAAAAATTAGAAGAACCTCGAAGATCTGATCTCTTTTAAAAGTTAGCCAATTGTTACTCCTATTTATTTATTCACACATCCATAGGATGTATTTGTGTCTTGCCGAATCGATACCTATTCGTTATTCTCTGAACAAAAAAAGGAGTTTCCGGAATGGTAGGTCGTGTCTATTCGGTTGCTTTTCAAGGCGTTGATGTCCTGGAAATTGACGTACAAGTCCAAACATCCACTGGCCTTCCGGCCTTTCACATTGTCGGCTTGGGAGATAAAGCCGTCACAGAATCTCGTGAACGCATACGCGCCAGTTTTTATACACTGGGCATTGCTCTTCCCGCCAAACATATTACCGTGAACCTAGCACCAGCAGATGTTCAAAAAGAAGGGTCGCATTATGACTTACCCGTTGCTCTTGGACTTATGGTTATTATGGGCATTTTGAGTCCCGAAGATATTGCCGGATATACAGCATTAGGCGAGCTTGGGTTGGATGGTTCACTCGCACCCGTATCTGGCATTTTACCAGCAGCTATCAATACTGTAGCATCCGGACGGGGCCTGATTTGCCCCGCAAGTTGTGGAAGTGAAGCCGCATGGGCGGGTGATCTTGAAATTCTCGCTGCCCCCACCTTATTGGCCTTGGTGAACCACTTTAAAGGAACCCAAGTCCTGTCGCCTCCTCAACTGAAAATACCGGATTTATCTTTAAAAGCATCTCTGGATTTATATGACATTCGCGGTCAAGAAATGGCAAAACGAGCGTTAGAGGTCACAGCTGCAGGGGGACATAATTTGCTCATGATGGGCCCACCCGGTGCCGGGAAGTCCATGTTAGCCGCACGATTGCCGGGAATTTTACCACTTCTCGAACCTGCTGAAGCTTTGGACGTGACAATGATTCATAGTCTTAGCGGCACATTACCGGAAGAAGGGCTCATCCGCATTCGCCCCTTTCGTGACCCTCACCATTCTGCATCCTTACCCGCTATGGTCGGTGGTGGTATTAACTGCAAACCCGGTGAAATATCATTGGCTCATCTGGGTGTCTTATTTTTAGACGAATTGCCCGAATTTAATCGATCCACTCTTGAGGCTTTGCGCCAACCCCTGGAGACAGGACGAGCTGTTGTTGCCCGTGCAAATGCCCATATAACTTATCCGGCTCGTGTTCAAGTTGTTGCAGCCATGAACCCCTGTCGATGTGGATATTATGGAGATTCCTCGCGAGAATGCGCTCGGGTGCCCCGTTGTGCTCAAGATTATCAAAATAAAATCTCCGGCCCTCTTCTGGATAGATTTGATATGACCATTGATGTTCCCGAGGTCAAAGCCACAGAACTTGTAGGCAACCCCCCGCGAGAAAGAAGTGCCCATGTGGCCGCCCGGGTTTCCCGAGCACGAGCCATTCAACGGGAGCGTTATCAAACGTTAGCGCCAAAAATGAGCATCCTACTTAATGCGATCGCAGATGGTGATATCCTCTATCAGGTTGCCACTCCCGATGAAGACGGGCAAAAACTTCTGAACCAAGCCATGGAAAAAATGAAACTTTCAGGGCGCGGTTATCATAGAGTTTTGCGGGTTGCCCGAACCCTGGCCGACCTTGACGGATCCGCCACCGTAAAGCGCTCTCATATTGCCGAAGCTCTTGGATATCGACGCTTACCCTTCGTGAAAGTGTGAGGGAGGAAGAAAATTATGGGCTATCGCTTCGCTCCGCGTAGAGACAAAGAAATGTAGGAATCGGTTAAGAATGTGGCGAGAGGTCAAAGATTAATATTTCTGCTTTTTCATGGGCTTGAAACTCAAGAGTTGCCTCATCTCCAAAAGCACCATCACCTTGGAAAAGATTTTTACCATTTAGGGAGATAGATCCCCGAGCCATCTGAATCCAAACCATCCGGTTACTTTCAAGAGAGTGAGAATAGGATTGTTCCGAATCCAAATCCAAAACATAAAGTTTCGCATCTTGCTGAATTTGAAGACTATTTTGATCTCCTTGAGGAGAAACCAATAATGTTAATTTCCCGGCCTTTCGCACACTTTGAAAATTTCTTTGTTGATAGGATGGTGTCAAACCTAATTGGTCAGGAATAATCCAAATTTGCAAAAGATGCACAAAGTCATGTGCTGAAGGATTAAATTCACTATGAGTTATGCCAGAACCGGCGCGCATTAATTGCACTTCCCCTGGTACGATAATAGAACCTGTTCCCAAAGAATCTTTATGTTCTAACGACCCTTCTAAAATGTAAGTAATAATTTCCATATCCTTATGAGAATGGGCAGAAAAGCCTTGTGCGGGGTTCACGATGTCTTCATTAATAACCCGCAAAGAGCCAAAATGCATAAAGGTGGGATCCATATAAGATCCAAAGCTAAAGGTATGTTTGCTGTCTAACCAAGAAATTTTTTTGGCACCACGATCTTGACTTTGTCGAATCTGAAGCATGAATGTCACCTATTAGATTATAAACTTAAAGGTTAAGAATGAGAGAAATTCTTATCCAGGTCAATGACCTCAAAAAACCTTGTTTTATTCGGCTTTATATTGCCAACATGTTGTCAAGTGATCGTTAACCATACCGACGGCCTGCATAAAAGCGTATATAATTGTACTGCCCACAAACGTCATTCCCCGCTTTTTTAAGTCTTTTGATAATGCATCACTAATAGGTGTCGCTGTCGGGATATCATGCATTTTTTTCCCATGATTTTTAATAGTTTTCCCCTTCACAAAAGACCAAAGATATTTATCGAAGGAGCCAAATTCATTTTGGATTTCCAGAAAACATCTTGCATTTTTCCGCGTTCCGTAAATTTTTAGTCGATTGCGAATAATGTCAGGATTGTGTAGCAGTTCTTCCAACTGGGCATCTGTCATTTTAGCAACTTTTTGAAGGTCAAATTGATGAAAAGCTTTGCGATACCCCTCACGTTTTTTCAGAACCGTTTCCCAGCTCAAACCTGCTTGTGCCCCTTCTAAAATTAACAACTCAAATAACTGTTGGTCATCATGAACGGCCACGCCCCATTCACGGTCATGATAGTCCCCATAAAACTCCTTCCCCGCTTGCCCACCAAAACACCGCACTTTTCCATCTGTTCCTATGACTGTCATTTGCAAACCTCGTATTCTGCTAAAAGCTGATCTATTTCTGCTTCCTGTAATGGTCTCAAGAAAACCGAAGATAAATTTTCCAAGCCTTGATCTGGACTCATAAGATAAACAGGAATGTGGTGTTCTTGGCAAAATTTGAGCTCCAAATTCACCCCCCAAGAAGTTTTCCAACCCTCCATCGCAACCAAAATCATCCCCTTCGAGGCTTTTAAAAAACTAAGAAGGTAATCCATAACGATTTTTCGACGATCTTCAAGAGAGGAAATATTTAAGTCTTCAACAAATTGTTTGCTGTAAACAATTGGCGAAAAAACGGGGATACCTTGCTTAATAAATGCGATTGTAATGTTTCGGGATACATTAAAGCGATTCGTCTCTTCCTCTAACGTTCCCTTATGAGGACCTGCAAGATAATAAAGGCCTTTTTCCATGATTATTCCTCACAATTTTTTTTGATTTAACCATTTTTTCCAGGTCGTGCCAATACTTTAAACCCAATAAAAATTCCGACTACCGCGAGGAGAAAAAGCCAAGGTCCAAACCACAAAATGTAAGTACTTGAAGATACCGGAGGAGTTGTAATGATTTGAGATCCATACTTTTTAACAAACTCATTTACAATTTGTTCGTCTGTTTCCCCTGCCCGCACGGCTTTTCGAATTTGGATTCGCAATTGAGCCGCAGACTCAATAGGCGACTCATCTAAAAGTTGTCCCTGACATGTCGGGCAAACCATTTTCTGACTCAAAATCCGTGCACGCTCTTCCATTGAAGAGTCTGACAATTGCTCATGAGCATCAATACCCCACGTCGGAAAGGCAAGAAGCAATAATAAGGGACTTAATTTTGACAGACCTCGAAACCGCTTAAGGCAAGCCACGCCCCCCCCTATAACAACCAGGAGCATTCCGATCCATAAAAGATTGATGAACGGCTTATAATAAGCGTGAATGCTCCATTTCTGTCCTTCGTACTCTTCGCCAATGGTGACATAAATATGGTTGAGCCAACCAAATCCCACAGAGCGAATGGCAGATTCACCATGAATAACTTTTTGTGCCCAATAAAATCGTTTCTCAGGCGTTAAAGGAAGCCCATTTTCAAGATCAAGAGTTGCCCGATGAGCTGTATAATTCGCCCCTTCCCGAGAAGTCACTTGCTGTAAAGTTAAAGAAATAGGCCCAACCCTGATCTTATCTCCAATTTTAAGCGCCTGAATCATTTCCTTCTCCCCCAAACTTGACCCAGCCATACCCAAAACGGCAATGCCAATTCCAAGATGGCTTAAAATTGTCCCCGAAAAAATTTTGCGTTTCTTCACAGCATATCCAAGCGTCGATACGGTTACCCAAACAGCACCTGCAAATGCCGCCAACCCCAGAGCGTGGCTTATACTTAAGCCAAAACAACTTATAAGAATTGTAACGCAGAAGAGAGGAAGTACCCATTTGAGAGAGGACGTTGGCAATCCGTTAGATGCCCAAATATACCAAGGACCTAAACCTGTCAGTACTAATAGGGGCAACATCATGGGAACAAATGTTGCCGTATAATAGGGAGCTCCTACTGTAATCTTCTCGCCAAATGCTTCCAAAATTAACGGATAAAGTGTTCCCAAAGCCACCGTTAGAACACCTGTGATTAAAATCAAGCTCATCAATAAAATGAGGCCAGATCTTGACAAGGGAAGTGTGGGGACTGGGGATCGCATCATGGGAAGACGCCACATAAAAAGGCCTAAAGCCGGAAAAACCAGCAGGGACGATAAAATCAAAATAAATGCCCCTCGTTCCGGGTCAACAGCAAAATTATGGACAGACGTCAAAAGACCAGAACGAACAAGAAAGGTACCAAATAAGCATAAAGCAAACGTCAGAATACTTAAGAAAAGTGTCCAGGCTCGTAAGGCTTTCGTTGTTTTGTGCACGACAATCGTGTGAACTAAAGCTGTTCCCGTTAGCCACGGCATTAATGCCGCATTTTCCACAGGGTCCCAAAACCACCAACCACCCCATCCTAATTCATAGTAAGCCCAAAAGCTGCCCAAAGCCGCTCCAAGCGTAAGGAAAGTCCAAGAAGATAAGATCCAAGGACGTATAAGTGTTGACCAATCATCTGGAATTTTTCCGTTTATTAAGGTCATGATTGTTAAAACAAATGGTATCGAAAAGCCCGCATACCCCAGGTAAAGAATGGGGGGATGAACGGCCAGACTCGGATCTTGAAGCAGAGGATTTAAATCTTGCCCCTGAAGGGGTATGGGGTCTGCCACAGCAAAAGGATCACAAGTCATCAGTATAAAGAGCAAAAAACCGAAATTCATAAATCCCATGAGGGGAGCTATTAGAGAATATGACTCATTTCTATTGTTAAGTTGACTTAAAAGAACTGCACCATAAGCCGTGAGAATCAATACCCATAAAAGCATGGATCCTTCATGATTTCCCCATACGCCCGATATTTTATAAAGAAGTGGTTTGTGAGTATGGGAATGCTGAAAGACAGACAACAAGGAAAACTGATCCGTCACATGGGCATAGAGAAGTAAGCCAAATGCAAAGGCAACAAACATCAATTGCCCCCATGCTAAGCGACTGGCCCAATGATAACGACCGGGTCCAAAAGCTTGTAATCCTGCAATAAGAAGAGCGATTCCTAAAAACGCTTCGCCGGTGTAGGCAATGATCATGGACCTTTCTCCCCCCGAGGTTTCCATCGTCCATTCTCTTTTAAAGCCTCGGCGACATCCCGCGGCATATAATTTTCGTCATGCTTGGCAAGAAGATATGTTGCTTGAAAAATACCATCTTTAGATAGGGTACCTTCCGCCACAACACCTTGACCTTCTCGAAAAAGATCGGGAACAAGCCCTCGATAACGAACGGGAATTGTCATAATTCCATCTGTCATTTCAAATTTAATCTCTAAGTTATCGCTTTTTTCAAGACTTCCTTCTTTGACCATGCCCCCTAATCGAAAGGGCTTAATTGGTTTTTTTGCCAAAGCATCCGTCGGCATCATAAAGTAGAGGAGATGGTCGTTCAGCGTGGTCAAAACAATAAGGGCAGAGCCACTTAAAAATAATGTCAAAAGACCCAAATACCAAAGACGTCGCTTTTTAAGTGTCATCAGAAGTCCATTGCCGCAATTCTTGGTAAGCTTTGCGATCCTCTTTTACCACCCAGAAGGTCAAAAGTGTGAATACAAAAATTCCCAAAACGTAAGCTGCTCCAACGAAAAAAATATGAGGAGAAGACAAATCCATCACTCTACCTCTTGGTGACGAGAAGACCATTCTCGAATTTGAAGCGCCTGAATTTTACGCCGATTCAGCTCTGTGCGCAAACGAAGAGCACTCAATGCAAACCCCCCGGCTGCAAAAGCAATTGCCATACATAAGAGCGGCGTTAACAGGGTCCAATGAATAGCGGGTTTGGCAAGTCGTAACACACTGGCCGGTTGGTGAAGGGTATGCCACCACTCCACAGACCACTTGATGATAGGAATATTGACCCACCCCACTAAAGCAATTACAGCTCCTGCCGTAAGGCCTTTTTCCTCCTCCTCAAACGCAGTCACAAGTGTCCAATAACCACCATATAAAAAAAAGAGAAGAAGCATAGATGTCAATCGAGCATCCCAAGCCCACCATGTCCCCCAAGTCGGCTTCCCCCAAATTGCTCCCGTCCCCAAACTCACAAAAGTAAATGCCATCCCAATTGGGGCTATCGACTTTGTCATAATATGCAAAAGAGGTGCACGCGTGACAAACCCCCACCCACTCAAAATTGCCATAGCGGTATACACACTCAAAGCCCCCCAAGAAGCAGGAACATGAACATACATGATGCGCACCGTTTCCCCTTGTTGGTAGTCGGCTTGTGAAAATACGAGTCCTAAAAGAAGACCTGCACATCCAAATAATGCAAATGTTGCAAGACTCCATGGGAGTAGAGTCTCTACCAACTTTAAAAGCAATTTGGGATGTGAAAAATATGATGTCATAGTTCCTGTTTTACCCCAAAGCTTTCTGGAAAGCAAAGGTCAAGCAAATGCATGATCGAATCTGCCACAATCTATTTAATTGATAGAGGAGTACACATATCGTTCGTAAAAAAACGAAAAGAAATAAGTATTATTTTTTTAATGAAATGAAGTGTGGAGAATATCTACACGAAGCCTCGTTATTTAAGGGCTTCGTGTAGATTTTTTAGGGATAATTAAGCGTTAAAGTAATTCCAGATCGTATTGCTTATTGCCTTACTTGTGGAAAATCCAGCTTTCGCAACGTTTATACCAGCTTTTAATACTGTTGGCGTCCAATTAATTGCTGTATCTGTTACGGCCTTTACAGGAACCAAATAGGTTGCAGCAAGAGCGCCTTCATAACCCGGCACAACATATCTTGCTGTCGCTAAAGCCATTTTTGCAATATTATAAGTCGCATTCGCTGCTGCCGTAGCAGCAATAGGTCCAGCTGAAAAAGATACGATGCCGTAAGCGCCACAATAAGCTCCTAATGCTGTTACTTCTTCAAGAGTTTTAACACTTGCATAAGCTGCATAATAAGCAAGCCCATATCGCGCCATGCCTTCTGCTGTGCTCAAGCCTACGTTTAATGTAGTTTGGCCAACAAACTTTGCGCCATTATAAGCGTAACCTCCAAGAACATTTAAATATGATTTTGGTTCTTCTTTTGTGACGACATCCGGGAGGTTTGTAAAAGTACCAATATCCGTTGGGATTTCTTTAGAATATTGTAAGGAAGTTAAATTCTTAAAAGAACCAACACTCGTTACTATTTCACTATCACTTTCTGAATGACAAACTGTGATTGGTTTAGCTAATACAGGTGTCACTACACATGTGGTTACAACCAAAGAAAGTGCCAAAAACTTAATTACATTTTTCATAATTATATCTCTTTAATAAATAGGGTAAAACTGCAAAATTTACTTATAAAGCAGTTCATTTTTGTAAAAATAGAAATTTTAATTATCTAATTTACAATATGTATATAATACTAATTTTTTTAAAAATCAATAGCTCCATTAAAAAAATTAGAAATTATTTTTTCATTTTTTTTGAAATATCAAATTATGTATTTTTTTAAAAATTTAAGAATATTTTTTCAGCAAAATATTTATTTAACATTATGATTGTATTAGTATTTTTAAAAAATTGACCTTGAAAAGGGCGGAAATATACATGCGAAATGATATATTCTTATTATAGCTTTTTTCAAAAAATGATTATATTTAATAAAATTTTTGACAACAACATTTGTTGTGCGAATTGTTTTTCCAAATATAACTGCAAAGATCCCGCACAAATTCTTTAAAAAATCACCGTAAAGCTAACTTCAATGCAAAAGGTGCAGCTATCATGGAAAGGGCTATAGCCATCAGGGAAAGCCCTCCCTGAAGGGCTATATAAGAAAGGGTAGTCGCTGTTGGATCGCTGATTGCCCCCATGCTCACAATAATCATGGGAATTCCAATCGGCAATGTGAGAAGAGGCAGTAAAAATGAGGTATGTGCTTTTACCGTCAAACATAACGCACTTCCTATTGCCCCCAAAAATGTTAAGACAAGGGTTGATGTTGCAACACCGATTAAAAGGGGGAATGAGGAAAAACCTGAAATTATGCCAACTATGCCTGTCAGGGGCAAGCTCAAGCGCAGCCAATGCGTCATAATTTTTGCAAATACATAAATCTCCAGAGACATCCCCTCACTTATTCGCCATTCTAAAGTTCCATCTTCCCAGTCTTCCCGAAATAATTGATCCAGGCTTAAACTCATTACACCATAACTAAGCCCCAACAAGAGCGTAGGCAAAAAGGCTTGCCATAAAGCAGGACGACTTGAAGACAAAATACCAAAAGCCACCACAAGACTAAGAAAGACAATTAAGACGTGTATTACGTATTGAGCACTAGAGAATAGATCTTGCCGCATTTGTTGAATCAACTTATTCATGAAGGGTAATCACTTTAGCCTGCGAAAAGGGAACAACCGTATGACTGGTGAGCACCCCCGCGCCCCCCCCTTGAATGTGAGCCGCTAACATATGCCAGAATTGTTTTGCTGCAGCCTTATCTAAGTGCGTCGTTGGCTCATCGATTAACCACACTTGTGCATCTGCTAAAGCCAATCTTGTCAAAGCAATTTGACGACGCTGGCCTGCAGAAAGAGTACTGATAAAACGATTTTTGAGCGCATCTAGCCCTTTTGCTTCTAAAATTTGCCTCACCCGTTTGGGTGTTGCCTGCGATTGAAGAAGAAGGTTTTGTTGAACAGTCATACCCATTTTCAAGCCATTTAGATGCCCCACATAACTTTGAGAAAAGCTTTGACTCTTCATTATATTCGCACTGACTTCAGGGATGCTGGCCAGACACCTTAATAAAGTCGTTTTGCCTGACCCATTTGGCCCCATCAAAACAATAACGTCGCCAGAAAAAAGCGAAAAAGAAATGTCTTGGAAAAGAATTCGCCCTCCTCGTGCATAGGTAAAGTCAGAAACAAGAAGGAGAGGCACATTTGTCATGGAGTTAAGTATACCGAAATAGGTAAGATGCGTAAATATTTATGCCAAACAATAGATTTCAAACTAACCGCTTGAGAATTTCATAAGCCTCATTAATACATTTTAAGGCCTCAACAGCCTCAGGAGTTCCTCCATGCGTATCTGGATGATGTTTTTTAACCAGGGCCTTATATTGTTGTCGTAATGCATTTTGCGAAAAAGGGTAACTCAATTCAAGAGTTACCAATGCTTTTGCCTGCGCAGATTGAGGAGGAAAACGCTCTGTCAAAGGCGTTGAGGAGGAAAGGGGATCATTAAAAAGACCAAAAGGATCTTGGACCGATTCTCCAAATTGTGTTGATTGTGCGTTTCCTTTTTCAGAGCCTGAAGCCGATCCCAAAGGCCAGGAAGGACGCTGCCAGGTCACGTCAGCCCGACGTTCTTTTTCAATTTCAGCCTCTGACATATTGGTGTAATAATTCCACTTCGCATTATAGTCGCGGATGTGAATTAAACAGAACCAATGCCAATCATCTACACCTGATTCTAAGTGATAGCGAGACTTTGGCGCACGATATACCCCTTCATCTTGGCAACCAGGATGTTCACAAACGTCTTTGCTCACAAAGTTTTTGCCAGGTGGGGTATCAAACCACTGTGAAAATTTACGAAACATCCATCCTATCTTTATAATATAAGGGCAGCGCCATCTCTTAAAATCATCTCTGCTTGAGGCGTAAAACGACCATCACTCCCATGCAGCATCATTCCAGACGCCAACCGTAAAGGACCATTTGAGTTTTTACACCCCCGAATCAGCACACGTTTTGCAGGCTTATCTTTTCCCGGCCACAGAGGATAAATAACAATATCCCCCATTTTTCCGGCAAACGTACTGATTATTTGGTCAAGACGATCTGCTCTATGAATAAACGTCACTGTGCCTTTGGGCCTGACCATTAACAAAGCAAACCGTACCCAATGCTCTAAGGTTGCTTCCCCTTCACCATGAGAGTGAGCCTTTTGCTCTTTTATCGAAGGTGTGTGATGAGAGGCCTCTAAATAAGGAGGATTCGCCATAACATGGGCAAAAGTCCCTGCAGCAAGGCGAGGAGGAGGACGTAAAAGGTCACCCGCAATAATCTCGACCCGATCCCGCATATTATTTAATGCTATATTATCAAATGCCAAACGAACGATGTCTCTTTGTGTTTCTAATCCTGTTATTCGACAGTCTGGTATGCGTGCAGCCAAACATAGAGCAGCCGCTCCCACACCTGCGCCGATATCCAAAATAGTTGTACCCGATTCGGGCTGAAGTGAGGCAGCTAAAAAAATAGGATCAATGGCAACGCGGTAACCTTCTGCGGGCTGACGAATCTGAACACGCCCCCCCAACAAATAATCTTGCGTTATGGCATCCTGCCCCATAATAATTTTTACCCTTTCCCGCTTTATCGATTTGACTCAGTTCATTAAAACCTAACACTTTGGCCCGTAAATTTATTGTTCACAAAATCAACACTCCGAGGTGGCTTGATTAAAAGTCATTGAATCTCCGAAAGGAAACAACAAAGCCAGATCGCTATCAATAAACTCGCTTCATAACATTTTTTTCTATATCCTACCTCTTTTACACGCTAGATTGAAGGAAAGAATATCTAACAGATGGATTTTTTAGAGCCAATGTCCTTACCCGTATCCAAGAAAAGAGAATTCGACCCGTTGACAGATCTCAAAGATCTTTTGCAAGAAGATTTAAAAGAGATTGATCGAGTCATTGAGCAAAATCTAAAAAGCTCTGTAAGCCTCATTCCAACATTGGGTCGTCATCTCATCTATGCAGGGGGAAAAAGACTCAGGCCTCTTCTAACAATTGCCAGTTATCGACTTTTTAATAGTAAAGGCAACGAAGCCATAGGACTTGCAGCGGCGGTTGAATTTATTCACACCGCCACACTTCTTCATGATGATGTTATTGATAAATCCAAACTTCGGCGGGGCATTCCTACTGCCAATGAGCTTTGGGGAAATCAAGCCAGCGTTTTGGTGGGAGATTTTTTGTTTGCCCGATCTTTTCAACTGATGATCCAATCCAACAATTCGCATGTTTTACGCATATTAGCTGAAGCCTCGGCTTGCATCTCAGAAGGTGAGGTCTTGCAGCTATCCTTGTGTCATCAACTGGATATTAAACTTGAGGACTCCTTAAAAGTTATCGAGGCCAAAACGGCCATGCTTTTTGCTGCGGCATGTGAGGTTGGTGCTCTTATGGCAACCCATCAAACTAACGCTACCGCTCTTCGGGTCTATGGACAGAATTTAGGGATGGCTTTTCAAATTGTTGATGACATCCTCGATTATAGTGCGAATGAAGTTTTACTCGGCAAGGAGATTGGAACGGATTTTCGTGAAGGAAAAATTACACTGCCAATTGTGTTAACCTATCTAGAATGTTCGAGTGAGGAAAAATCCTTTTTCAAACGAACGCTCGTTGATCACATTCAAACGCCCGATGACTTTTCTCTTGCTCTTCAAATTTTGCAAAAACACAACGGCTTAACAAAATCTTATGCCCTAGCAAAGACTTATGGTCAAAAAGCCATAGAAGCCCTTGCAGGTTTAGCCTCTCATCCTATTAAGGAACTCCTTCAAAGCCTAATTGAGCAAAGCTTAAGGCGAACATCCTAAATTACTTTCAATCGATCGCGACTGGGAAATATTTATTCGGAAGGTTCCGAAATTAAGGGGTCTTTATCCTTGACCCATTCTTCTTGGAACGAAATAGGAGGCGCAATGCCCAAAGCATCCATATGTATCTTAAGCCGTCTGTTGAGGTCACGAACGAAGGTGTTATTGGGATCAGGAGTAATTTTAATACTAGCACTCACATGCACGGCGTTTTCAGCAAACCGATCAACGCCTGAAATAGACAAAGGTTCCAATATCATCTTGCCAAAGGTTGGGTCTTTTGACATTTCTTCTATTGCTAGAGAAATTGCCTCATAGACAGTACTAATTTTTGTTTTATGCGAAGTGGCAATATCAATTGGAACAACAGTATAATCTCGCGAACGATTGATGATATTTCCCACCTCAGAAAATGGAATTTTTTGTAAAGATCCATCTCGATGACGTAATGTGATAGCTCTTAAGGATAAAGATTCCACAGCCCCTGTATGTGCCCCTACTGTGACAACATCCCCCACGGAAAAACTTCCATCTACGAGTGCGAAGAAACCATTAATTATATCTTTCACTAAACTTTGGGAACCCAAGCTGATAGCAAAAGCAAAAGCACTCATTAAATAGACGAGAAGCTTTAGGTCAAAACCAAAGGATTCTAAGGTAACAAAAAAAGCAATTAAAATCATTAACCAACGAGCCACACTGTGAAGCATGGGCCCAAAAGTTTTTGCAAAAGCTGTTGGCTCTCTCCGTTTTCCCTTAATCATCTGCGGTTTGATGTGGAATTGAACAAATAAATCCAAGGCAAACCATAATAAATAAAGTATGCTCAAAATCAATACTATTGTTGAAATTGTCTTTACAAAAGGGTGAGAAAAGGTAGTCATAAATAAACTTGAAAAACATCTGTCCCATATAAAAATTAAAATAACAAAGAAGGTAAGGTGCCATAGCCATTGAACCCCTTTTAAGAGGGGAAGTTGTATAGGAGTAATATAGGATATAAATGTCTGAATTTTTGCGGCTTTAAATTTGGGGAGTTGAAATTTATGTAAAGAATCAAGATAACGTCGACCCACCAAAAATGCAAATAGGACTATGAATGTCTCAATACACTCCGATCCATAAGCTTCCCATAAATTACCAGCAAAGAAGATTTTATCAATAGCTAAAGGAATACTGATTACAAAAAGTACCCAGGGAAGATAGCGTATAAATATGTTAACGAAAGGTGCTATGAAATGAGGCGCTGTTATCAAAGATTTACCTTCAGATAATTGTCGCTGCATTTCTTGGGCTCGCCATTCTCGAAAATACAAAACCAGAAGGGGAAACGAGATAAAGATAATCAGATTTGTAACAAACTCTTCCCCATAGTTTTTTGTATCAAAAACGATATTGATTCCAGACATAAGAATTGCCCAAAGAGCAACTCCCCCTAGCACTCTTAAGAAAGTTCTCCCTTTTGAACCCGGTTCCATAGATCTCAAAACCGTATCCTGAGATTGGGTTAATTTCCTTTCTAATAGTAAGGTCCTAATGGCAAATATAGTGAGCCAAAACCCCAAAAGCCAATTTCCCACAGACGGGTTTGGAACAAATAAGGGGAGAAAGAGAAGAGAATAAAGAAAAGGATAAAAAAGCGTCATGTACGCATAAGTTGTATGACGTTCGCCTACATCAGTTTGTTTTCTTGTCCTTCTCTCCTCAAGACGCCTTTGGAAAATTAACGTTAGAATACCTTCAAAGAAAGCGCCCATAAGGATTAAAATGGGTAATCGTTGAAGGGCTTTCCAAAAATCATCCTTATTATTTTCTACCTTTAAAAAGTCAATAACTTCATTCACAATTGTGGGTATTTTCTTAAGACTTTTAAAAAAAGTTGCGACACGATCCAAACTCATTTGGATAAACGGGGCAATATAGGCCACTAGAGACCCGGATCGCTTTTTCTCCTCAGCTTCTTGGGCCGAAGCAAGTACTTTAAGGGTTTTTAAAAGCTTTGCACGCTCTATAGGATCTTCAATTAATTTTGCAATTTTCTTAATTTCTTTTGATTTTGGGGAAGCCTCAATTTGAGAGACTTCCGGAAGCACAAGGGATGTCGAAGCAAAACATGGGAATGCTTGAAAAATAATTAATAAAAAAACAAAAATGCGAATCATCGGTTTTTCCCAAGCATAGCAAACTTCGTTTTATATATATCGAAGTTGCTATGCCGAATTCAATCTAACTTTGTAAAAATCCGTATTCTTTAACTCGAGGACTTATTTTCGGACTTATCTTTATCATTTTCCTTATCTTTGTCCTTGTTCTTTTCTTTGTCTTTACTTTTGCTTTTATCTTTCGAAGAACTGGTTAAATCTTCGCTTTCTAGTTTCATGGGAACAAAGCGCGGTTCGCCTTCCCGCATAACCAACAATAAGATATTTTCACGTTTTAATTTTTTAGCCTCGTCCACTGCTTTGGCGAACTCTTCTGGTTTTGTCAATTCTTGTTGGTTGACTTTTTGAATGATATCACCCGGCTTTGTCGGAACTAACGTACCTTTTCCTGTATCTGCTGGATTTAATTTAATATCATCACCCGGTGTATTGGGCTCAACTTGCATCACCATAATACCTTTTAAATCTTTGGCAAGGTTGTAAGTTTTGCGAAGTTCTGGTGTTAGTTCTGAAACCGTGAGGCCTAGGACTTTTATGCCTTCTCTAGAAATGGCTGACTTTGCTTTGTCTGTTGAAGTCGTAATGACACGATCCGGCGCAGTTTCAAACTCCCCCAAAACCACGTCAAAAGACATCTCTTTGCCTTTACGCCAGATTTTCACTTTAACAGACTTTCCAACAGTTGTTTCCCCAACCAGGCGGGACAAGCGTGCCTTTTCATTCACTTCCTTACCATCAAATTCTAAAATAATATCCTCAGGCTCAATCTTAGCTTTTGCAGCAGGACCATCAGGCGTTACGCTTCCAATAATGGCGCCTTTTGCTTTTCCAAGACCTAAACTTTCTGCAATATCATCGGTGACAACTTGAATACGAACACCTAACCAACCTCTTTTTGTTCGACCAAATTTAAGAAGTTGGTTGACAGTGTCTTGCGCAACGGCGGATGGGATAGCAAAACCAATTCCAATATTTCCACCACTTGGCGAGAAAATAGCTGTGTTTATTCCGATAACTTTTCCTTGTAAATCTAAAAGAGGTCCTCCCGAGTTCCCCATGTTGATGGCCGCATCATGCTGCATAAAATCATCAACATAATCGTTAACTCGACTCTTACCCCCACGACCCAACATAATATCTCGAGATCTATTGGAAATAATTCCACTGGTAACAGTACTTCCTAAACCAAAGGGGTTACCAATAGCTAAAATCCAATCGCCGACTTTTACTGCATGTGAGTCACCCCAATCCATGACCGGAAGTTTTCTCTTACCGACTGGCAATGTATCCGTTTTAACTTTAAGCAACGCAATATCTGTGCGCTCGTCGAAGGCCATTGTGGTCGCCTCTAGTTCCGTATTGTCATTCAAGAATACTGTCACTTTTTTTGCATCGGCAATAACGTGATAGTTTGTTACGATTATGGCTGACGTATCTTCTGATTGAATGATAAAGCCTGATCCCAAAGACTGAACTTTGCGAGGGCGCTGCATTTGATCAAAAAATTCTTGGAATAATTCTTCAAAAGGAGAGCCAGGAGCAAATTGAGGTAAACCATCTTTACCTTGGCGTCCACCACCATCAACAATTTGGGTTGTGGAAACATTCACAACGGCTGTTATTGCTTTCTCTGCTACAGAGGAAAATCCCTGACTAATATCAAATTTCTGCGGTTTATCACTACTAGATTTTGCAATATTGCTGGCAGTCCCCACTGATGGAGCCGACGATCCCGCCCCAAGAGGGGCAACTGTCATACTAATAAAACTTACCGTTAAAGCTAAAGCTAGAGAAGTACGATTTAATTTGCTAACTTTTTTCATTATCAACCTCAATTTCATTCGTTAATTATACTATTATCGCTATTTCACTTGTCGTTCAGGGGCATTAAAATATTTAAATAAATCATTGTCTGTGGTCAAAACAAGAGTTGTTCCTTCACCGATAGTTTCACGGTAAGTTTGCATTGTTCTATAAAATCCATAAAATTCCGGGCTTTTCCCTAAGGCAGCTCCTAGAATTTGGATTGACTTTGCTTCACCTTGCCCGCGAATTTCTTGGGCTTTTTGTTGAGCCGTTGCTAAAATAATACTCTGGTCTCGGTCAGCAGCTGAACGAATTTCTTGCCCAATCTTTTCACCAGTTGCACGGTTTCCTTTAGCAATTTGATTAAGGGCTGAGATCATTCGGTTAAAGACAGCATCACGATTTTCCATGGGAAGTTCCGTTCGGATTATGCGAACATCCACAATAGAAATTCCAAGGGGTCGCGCCAAAGCATCAACTTCACGATCTATGGATTTCATAATTTTCGGCCGCTCTTCAGACAATAGGTTACGCAAAGGCACTTTACCTAAAACATTACGAACAGTACTGGTCACAAAAGCCTCTAATCGCATGGCTGCACCTTGTTCATTAGCAGGCTTAACCGATCGGAAAAAGAGCATAGGGTCGACAATTTGATATCGCGTGTAAGTATCCACCAATAACCGCTTTTGATCACCAGTCGTTATCCGAACTTCTGGAAAGTCACAATTGAGAACGCGCTTTTCATAAAATAAAACGTCCTGGATAAAAGGAATTTTGACTTTTAAACCCGGCGTCGTATGGACTGCACGTTTCTCACCAAATTGTAAAACAATGGCTTGTTTGGTTTGATCAACCGTAAAGATCATTCCTCCACCAATCGCAACAATACCTAAAAGAAAAACACCTAACAAAAATCGTGATGTCAGAGTCATTTAGAACCACCCTTCTTAGCTGCAGCAGAGTCTGAAAGATGACCCTTTAGTTCATTTAAAGGTAAATAGGGAAGAATACCTTTCCCAACCTTCTCATCTAAAATAATCTTTGTTGCTTTCGAAAGGACGGATTGCATTGTTTCTAAATAGTATCTCTTTAATGTTATATTGGGATGTGCCTCATAGGCGACTAAGACTTGTAAAAACCGTCCAGCTTCCCCCTCAGCTTCCGCAATTTTGCGTTGACTATAAGCAGTTGCTTCGTTACCGATTTGAGCAGCCTGGCCTTGGGCTCGCGGAATAATTTCATTTTTGTAGGCTTCTGCTTCATTACGAGATTGGTCAGCGTTAACTAACGAAGCTTGCAAATCATTAAACGCGTCAACAACTTGATGCGGAGGCGCCACATTTTGGAGTTGAATACTCACAATTTGAATTCCCATTTTATACTGGTCAAGAAGCTTTTGCAGAATTTCTTGTGCCCTCGTCTCAATTTGGCCTCTCCCCTCGGTAAGCGCTAAACGTGCGGTTGTCTGGCCAATCACTTCCCGCACGACACTTTCAGCGGCTACGCGAATTGTTTCATCAGGGTTACGTGCAGTAAAAAGATATTCACTTACATCTTTAATTTTCCATAATACCGTATAGTTCGTGTGAACCATATTTTCGTCACCGGTTAAAATTAAAGTTGCTTCCGCAGAATCACCATTCTTCTCTGTTTTTAAACCGCCATCAATAGTGTTAAGAACGGCAATTTTCTGAACAATGACAGATTCAAAAGGAGCTGGAAAGTGGTATTGCAAACCAGGCAATGAGGTTCTTACCATCTCACCAAATCTCAAGACAACACCAACTTCACCTTCTTGAACGCGATAGAGTCCTGTGCCTAACCACAATACAAACGCACCCAAACCCATGAGTACAAATAAACCAAAATTTCCCTTAGATTTACCGCCATTATTAAAGCCGCCACTCTTGGGGCCTCCCCCACCGGTCATCATTTTTCGAACACGATCTTGGATAACGTCAATTAAATCATCTATACTATTCCCATTGCCAGAACCAGGGCTTTCTCGACGAGACCATGGATTTGGAGAAGGGTTCTCTTTTTTCTGAGAATCCTTTGCAGACTCTTCCGTGGGTCGACGACTTTTATTTGAATTTCCACCCCAAGGTCCCTTTACAGGTCCCTTCGGGGTATTATCATCACCATTGCCATCATTATCTAAGGGCATTTACATTTCTTTCAGTTGATTAAGAATCTTTAATCACACTATATATCAAACAAAAGAAACCGACAATCGGGAGAACGACATTGACCTCAACAATTTTACTTAATGACCAAATCCAAGACCTTTTGAAAGAATTCCGTACACAAGACGGGCGACCGATTTCTACTTGGATGACATCTCTAAAAAATGAAGAGGGAAACATTACCCTCGTTTTTGACGTTCCTTTAGATAAGACAGCAGAAGTTGAATTGTTAAGTCAAAAAGCCGAGAAAGCCATTCAGAAACTCCCAAATATCCACCAAGTTCGGTCTATTTTAACCAACCAACGCCCAACTCCCGTGCCCCCAAAGATAAAAGAACCAACCAAACTTCCGGGAGTGAAAAAAATTATAGCCATCGCCTCCGGAAAAGGGGGAGTTGGAAAATCTACAACAGCGGTCAATCTTGCTATTGCTCTTTCTCTCTTGGGGAAAAAAATTGGATTATTAGATGCCGATGTTTATGGCCCCTCCCTCCCCCGGCTTTTTTCTATCACTAAGAAACCGGAAGCCACCGCCGATAAAAAACTTATCCCAATCAATCAATATGGCATTGAATGTATGTCCATAGGATTTATGGTGGCTGAGGAGACGGCTATGATTTGGCGAGGACCCATGGTTCATAGTGCACTCCAACAAATGTTAAAAGATGTCGCATGGCCTGAACTCGATAGTCTAATTGTGGATATGCCTCCGGGCACAGGAGATGCCCATCTAACTTTGTGTCAACAGGTTAAGATTGATGGAGTAATAATTGTATCCACTCCACAAGACATTGCCTTGATCGATGCACGTCGAGGTCTCAATATGTTTCGTAAAATGAATATCCCTGTGCTCGGTATTATTGAAAACATGAGTCAATTTAGCTGCCCCAATTGTGGGCATGTCACAGAAATCTTTAGTCATGGTGGCGCACAAAAAGAAGCCAAGAAGCTTGGCATCCCCTTTTTAGGGGAAATTCCTCTCACTCTTTCCATTCGTCAACAAAGTGATGCGGGAATGCCAATCACCGCTACTGAGCCAAATTCAAAAATTTCTGAAATCTATCAAAATATTGCACAAAAAGTCATTGACAATCTAAAAGTTCTCTGAAATTTTATTCACAACTTATCTTGTTTGAACATTCACTTCCAAACTCTGTCTCACAAACTTATTGATTTTAATTCATTTTTAAATTATTCATTAAAAAACAATGAGTTAAAAACGAGCCTATTTCTTAAGCAAAGGGAGTTTTAACCAATGATCCCATGGACTCTCACACGTGCTTCACATGTTTTCCCCAAAGTTATCCACAGATTTCGGGGAAAACTATTAACGAGTTGTTAAGAAATGATTCTTCCCCTCTTTTTGAAAAAGACTACTTCCCTAATTGCTATTAATGTTCTAGCTTTTTTATATAGGTATCTTGCAAAAAGTAAGATTGCATTATTAAGGATCAATAGGATGTGGAAATGGGCCCCAGTCGTTAGCGGCGTATCTTTGGTCATTATTATCATATTTTTTGTGTCTTCCCATCTCTCAACACGAAAAGATTGGGGGAATGATAAAATACCTATAGATATTCGGGCTTGCATGTCAATATTGTCTAAAAAAGGAAATCATCTAACAGACTATGAAAAAAGTTATTTAATTCAGATGGGACATGGAGATATTCAAGACACAAAAATTGATTCACAAATTATTATAAAGGCTTTTCTGGAGGAAATTGATAATACTTCCGAGGCCAAAAAAAATTACGAAGAGGGTCAAGCGTTGTTTTATCTGGAGAGGCGGAATCGAAGCCGATAAGAACTCAATTATTTATAATCCCTAATTTTCAAATTTCAAATAATCACTCCTCCCTTGACAAACATGGTCACTATAAGAATTTTGTAAAGCGATTAAATTCATTTGCTGGTATAATAACCCTTAGAATAAAAATCCCAATAGGCATACGTAATGACTTCGTGGTTAAAACAGTTACGAATTTATACCCAACCCCAGCTTTTAATTATTCTTGTTTTAGGGATGATCAGCGGCCTTCCTTTCCTGTTGACATTGTCAACGTTGAGTTTCTGGCTTGCAGAAACAGGTGTTAGCAAAACCACCATTGGACTTTTTATGCTCGTCAGCTTGCCTTATAGTTTAAAGTTTCTATGGGCGCCGTTTGCCGACCATTTTTCACTCCCCCTTTTAACACAAAAATTTGGTCAACGCCGCAGTTGGGGACTTCTCAGCCAAGCGGGCTTGTTCCTCTCCTTAATCGCTCTGGCACATTGCGACCCGAGAAATGGCATTACCTTGATTGCCATTTCTTCGTTCTTCGTTTCCTTCTTTTCCGCATCACAAGACATTATTATTGATGCTTATCGAATTGAAATTTTAAAGACTGAAAATAGTGGTGCAGGTGCAGCTTTGGAGGCTATTGGATTTCGGTTTGGCATGCTCGCATCGGGAGCTGGTGCATTATACCTTGCCCATACATTTTCTTGGAAGTTCGCATATATCGTCATGGCAGTTGGAATTATCTTTGGAATGATCTTTTTTTGTTTAATAGCAGAACCCAAACAAAGAAAAAGCATTCCTCTACCTGTCACGCAAAACAGCTCAAGATCATTACGTGAGTGGCTCCATACTTTGTTTATTGTTCCCTGGATCCAACTCCCAAAAAAACGAGAATTAGTTTATCTCCTGGCCTTTATTTTCTGTTTTAAAATGGGCGATACGGTCTTAAATGCTATGTGTGCACCCTTCTTATGTGATCTCGGGTTTAGCAAAATTGAATTTGCTAATATCACAAAAGTATTTGGCATTACCCTCATGGTCATTGGTGGCCTAGTGGGCGGCGTCATGATTCATCGACTCGGAATTCTTCAATCTACAATTATGTGTGTTGGACTGCAAGGTATTTCGTGCTTGATGTATGTCATTCAATCATTAGTGGGATATCACTTAAATGTGCTCATTATTACAGTGGGCGTTGAGAGTTTTTGCTCTGGCATGGTTTCAGCTATCTTTATTGCTTATATCTCTAACTTCTGCCGCCAACCCTATACCGCAAGTCATTTCACTTTACTATATTCTTTTGGGTCTCTTTGCCGCGTCGTTATCTCTACACTAGCCGGTTGGACAGCAGACTCTATTGGCTGGACTTCTTTATTTCTCATCACAAGTATCTTTATTTTGCCAGCGATTTATATCCTCATTAAGCTCGTTCACCTCAATGAAGAAAATGAGGATCGATCCTATGCAAAAACTATAAAGAATGTGCATACATTTTAAAAAAAAATTTAAGATGAAGTGATTGACAATTCATTCGATTATCTAAAGGATAGTGTCAATTCAATAGAAAAACACAGCAAGAGTAGCGAAGGACGATTAGCAGTGCCTTATAGGAAATATAACAAGGATTCCAATCAGCGTACCGCTAGAACGTTCCGGATTGGCCCCTTGATTCTGGACACCATCACCCCCATTTGCCAGCAAAATGGATTCATCCAAGCCCGAATTTTGTTAGAATGGGAATACATAGTCTCACCCCAGTTTGCCCAATTTTGTACACCCCTAAAAGTTAATTTCCCAATGATGCAACGAACAAACGGTCGATTGCTCCTCAGAACAACCAGCAGTATGGCGACAGAAATTTCCTATCTTGAACCTCAAATTTTGAGTCGTATTAATCAATATTTTGGTTACCAAGCCATCAGCAAAATCAGCTTACAACAAGGACCTGTTACCCCCTCCCAAAAAAATCAAATCACAAAGCAAAAACCACTTTCTGCTGCGTGCCAATCTTCTTTAGAAGACCAAGTTCAACACATAGAAGATGAACGTCTGCGCACAGCCCTTCTCTCTTTGGGCGTTGGTATATTACAAGAAAAGACTAAAGCATGACATCTGCACGAATTGAAAGACAAGACCTTATTGATTATTTAGCGTCCGGGTGCAAACCCCGCACAAAGTGGCGAATTGGAACAGAACATGAAAAACTTCTTCTCATGTCTGATTCCCTCAAACGCTTCACCTACGAGGGTCAAATAAGTATTCGAACAGTCTTAGAGGCCCTACAATCCTTTAATTGGGAACCCATATTTGAAGACAATCACCTTATTTCTCTAAAGAAATCCGATAAAAATTTGTTCATAACACTGGAGCCTGGCGGGCAATTTGAACTATCGGGCATACCGGTGGAGACACTTCACGAAACAAAGGCTGAACTTGATGAGCACTTCATGGAAGTGGGAAGTATTCTTTCTTCAATGGGGGGCGTTATGGTTCCAATAGGAACCGATCCCTTATGGAGAAGGAATGACATTCCTTGGATGCCCAAAGGACGCTACCAAATTATGCGAAAATACATGCCGACAAAAGGAAATTTAGGCCTCGACATGATGACGCGCACATGCACAGTTCAAGTCAATCTTGATTTTGAAAGTGAAAATGACATGGCCGCCAAGATGCGCATTGGTATGGCCTTGCAACCTTTAGTGACTGCCCTTTTTGCTTGCTCCCCATTTCTAGAGGGGGGAAAAACAGGCTATCAAAGCTACCGTGCCCATATTTGGCAAGATACGGACCCAGACCGGTGCGGCCTTCTCCCGTTTGTTTTTGAAGACAAGATGACTTTTGAACGATATGTTGATTACCTTCTCGATGTGCCTATGTACTTTGTGTACCGTGATGGTAGGTACATAGATGCCAGCGGACAATCTTTTCGTGACTTTCTGAAAGGTCAGCTGCCCGCTCTCCCGGGCCAATATCCCACGCTTAAAGACTGGATGGATCAAACCACAA
The DNA here is from genome assembly GCA_016870095.1 of Alphaproteobacteria bacterium. Classification (NCBI taxonomy): domain Bacteria; kingdom Pseudomonadati; phylum Pseudomonadota; class Alphaproteobacteria; species Alphaproteobacteria bacterium. The sequence continues at coordinate 80,466 of VGCI01000002.1, forward strand.
TCGTTTTCCCAGAGGTTCGCTTAAAACGCTTTCTTGAGATGCGAGGGGCCGATTGCGGTCCTCAAGAAATGCTCATAGCTCTACCAGCTTTGTGGGTCGGATTACTTTATGATCCCCAGGCACAAGATGAGGCTTTACAACTTATTAAGTCCTGGTCTTTTGACCAAATGCTAACAACATATCAACAAACTCCTCTCCAAGGTCTGCGAACCGTTCTTGGCAATCGTAATCTTCAAACTATTGCCCAAGACGTTTTAGCTATCAGTGATCAAGGGCTCAAACGACGCGCCAACTGGAGTGCAGACCGAGATGAATCGTCTTATCTCAATCCTCTGTGGGAAATAGTGGAATCAGGACGGACCGTTGCAACAAAAATGATTGAAGAATATGAAAAGACGAGAAATATTGAGGCGGTTGTCCGCCAGTATGCCTATCGGTCCCTGTAAAAGTTTTTACTTTACCTTTTTTCACGAAAGAAATCTGTTAACAAAGCAGAACATGTTTCCTCGCAGATGCCCCCAACAACCTCCGGTCGATGATGACATGAAGTTTGGTCAAAAATACGCGGGCCATGATCAATACCCCCCCCTTTCGGATCAAACGCTCCAAAGAAAATTCGACGGATACGGGCAAACGAAAGAGCCGTTGCACACATAGGACAAGGCTCTAAGGTCACATAGAGATCTGCCCCCAAGAGACGGGGACTTTTTAGGATAACAGCAGCATCTCGAATGACCAACATTTCTGCATGAGCTGTGGGATCTGACAACTCTTCAACTCGATTTCCAGCAGCGGCAATGACTTGCCCCTCCCACACGAGCACAGCACCGATAGGCACTTCTCCTCTCTTCTTGGCTTCCTCAGCTTGAATGATGGCAAATTCCATCCATTTAGAAGTCATTAACATTCTCCCAGATACACTTACTATAGAATAAGATAATATAGATTAGGCATCTTGTATAACAAAGGCAGAAAATCATGGCAGAAGAATTTCAAAAAGAAACCGATTCTATGGGTGAAGTGCATGTTCCGAAAGGTGCTTATTGGGGAGCTCAAACGGAACGCTCCCGACAAAATTTTTCTATTGGAGGTGAGAAAATGCCTATAGCCCTTATCCGGGCTTTAGCTATTCAAAAGCGTTGCGCTGCTAAAACCAATTTCTCTTTAGATATCCTTAAGCCTGAAATTGCAGAAGCTATCATTCAAGCCGCTGAAGAAGTCATTGACGGCAAATGGGACGACCATTTCCCGCTTGTCATTTGGCAAACCGGGTCTGGCACACAAACTAATATGAATTTGAATGAGGTCATTGCCAATCGTGCCAATGAATTACTCGGCTTTCCCTTAGGATCAAAAAATCCTATTCACCCAAACGACCATGTTAATTCAGGACAATCATCAAATGATGCTTTCCCCACAGCTATGCATATTGCAACTGTCTTAGAACTTCACAACCAATTAATTCCTGCCCTTACTCACTTTCATAAACACTTGAAATCAAAGGAAGAGTCTTTTCAAGCTATCCTGAAAATTGGACGAACGCATCTCCAAGACGCAACTCCCTTAACTTTAGGACAAGAGTTTTCTGGATATGCAACTCAAATAGAATTTGGCATAGCCCGTATTGAAGATTCCTTGAAACGTCTTTATCCTCTCGCGCAAGGCGGAACGGCTGTTGGGACAGGACTGAATTGCCCCAAAGGGTTTGATCATCTTTTCGCCAAAATGGTAGCGGATTACACACGACTTCCTTTTATAACAGCCGGCAATAAATTTGAAGCTCTCGCTTCCCACGATGCGATGGTAGAAATTTCCGGCGTTTTGAATGTAATCGCAGGGAGTCTGATGAAAATTGCCAATGATATTCGTTGGCTCGCTTCTGGCCCCCGTTGTGGGTTGGGAGAGATTCATTTACCTGAAAATGAACCGGGATCATCCATCATGCCTGGAAAAGTCAATCCAACCCAATGCGAAGCTCTTACCATGGTGGCTTGCCAAGTGATGGGAAATCATACAACCGTTTCCATTGCCGGCAGCCAAGGACATTTTGAATTGAATGTTTATAAGCCCGTCATTATTGCCAACGTCTTACAATCCATTCGTCTTTTGGCTGATGCTCTGCGTAGTTTTACAGATAATTGCTTGAAAGGCATTACGCCCATCATGAAAAAAATGGGTCAAAATGTTGAAAATGCGCTCATGTTGGTCACAGCCTTGAACCCCCTTATTGGGTATGACAATGCCGCTAGAGTGGCAAAACGAGCTCTTGCGGAAGATATTTCTTTAGAACAAGCCGCTCTTGATCTTGGTCTTCTCTCTGCTGAGGACTTTCGAGAACAAATTCAAAAGGCATTTGGCATACAGAGCTAAAAGTGGTTACTCGCTCTCTCCACCTTTCATAGGGTCATATCCAAGATTCTTCTCTTTAACCGCTTCTTTTTTATGAGCGCGATCAGCCATAATATGGTTTAGCAAGCAGGAGAGCAATTTGGGTATGCCATGTTGCGTTGCTCCACTCATAACAAAGACTTCAGATTTCGTAATTTTTTTGAGTTTCTTCAATTTTTCTTTAATCTCATCTTCGCTTAAAAGATCACATTTATTGAGACCAATTACTTCCGGTTTATCTTTTAATCCCCAACCGTACTCTTCTAATTCACGGCGTATGGTTTTATAGGAAACACATACATCTTCAGCACTGCTATCAATGAGGTGAAGGATGGCCCCACAACGCTCCACATGCCCTAGAAAGCGATGGCCTAAGCCCGCTCCTAAGTGAGCGTCCTCAATCAATCCCGGCAAATCTGCAAGAACAAATTCCTTATCATGCACATAAACCACCCCTAATTGAGGAGCCAGTGTTGTGAAAGGATAATCCGCAATCTTTGGCTTGGCGCGTGTAACGGAAGAGAGGAATGTGGATTTCCCCGCATTGGGCAGCCCTACGAGCCCCGCATCGGCAATTAGCTTCAATTGCATCCAAATCCAGCGTTCTTCCCCTGGCCATCCAGGCAACGTTTTACGTGGCGAGCGATTGGTCGAAGACTTGTAATGGGCGTTTCCTAAGCCACCATCTCCGCCCCGAGCCAAAAGCACCGTTTGCCCAACTTCCACCATATCTGCCAAAATAGTTTCTTTATCTTCATCAAAAATTTGCGTTCCCACAGGAACTTTCATAATAATGGAGTCACCGTCCCGCCCGGTTCGGTTACGCCCCATGCCATGATGGCCTATTTGGGCGCGAAAATGTTGTTGGTAGCGATAATCAATAAGTGTATTTAAGTCATCCACCGCAACAACAATAATATCTCCCCCTCGACCCCCGTTACCACCATCGGGACCGCCATATTCAATAAATTTTTCCCGACGAAAACTGCAGGCACCTGCCCCGCCCTCGCCGGATTTAATATAGATTTTAACTTGGTCAAGAAATTTCATAAGGGATCTAATCTGTCTTAGAATAAAATTATTTTTCAGGATACGTCGTCTATCCATAACTGAAAAATTCCCATAAATCAAAGACAAAATCCCTAGTCTGGCTTAAATCTCTATGGTAAAAGAAGCAAAGGGCCTGACAAAAGGGCCATAAAAAATATCCTGAATGAGGACTAAGTTGCATGATCCCCAATTTTCTTTACAAACCCATCAGCTATATACATAGCTTGGCTTGCCGAGCTCTAGGCGCCAAAACGGTGGGCGCCAGAGCGCTGGTTGTGAGAAATGATGAAGTCCTCCTCGTCAAACATACCTATCAAAAAGGATGGTGCACCATTGGAGGCGGCGTTGATAAAAATGAATCCCCTCGTGAGGCTCTGATACGAGAACTTGTCGAGGAAGTTGGTGTCATTACGCTAGAAAAGCCTGAATTATTTGCCGTCTATCATCAAAAATATTTGAAAAGAGATGATTACATTGCGTTTTATATTGTTCGCCATTTTGAGATGCAAAAAACATCTTATTCGCCCGAAATTGCTGAAAAACAATGGTTTCCTTTTACAGCCTTGCCGAAAGACATAACTCCCTCGACTTTAAAGCGTATTGAAGAGTTTCTAGATCAAAAGGATAAATCAGATAAGTGGTAAAAAAAATATTCATAAATAGTGTATAATCAGAATTAAATAAATTTATATAACAAGAATTATAGCAATAAAGCCAATTAGAAAGAATAATGCAGAAAGAAAACCTGAAGCAAAATATCCTGCAATTAAATTTTGACTCGCTTCCAAGGGAGGATTTTTAGTAATTACATCATATTCATTTTTTAAATATTTTGAATCTAAATCTCTTTTTTCTCTGGAAATTTTTTTATCATTTTCTGTTAAGTGGTATCTATCATAAGCATCATTATAATTTGCTTCTCTTTGTAGCCTATTTATATATTTAGTATTTTGCATTTGGTAAAAGTATGCAAATGCTAGCGAAGAAATAGCACATAATAATCCTACACAAAATAATAATGCGCTTAGTTTCCAACAAGAAGGAAAAATAAGAGATTGCTTTTGGGCTATATAACCCACAAGGGCGACCATCGCACCAGCATTAGACAAATAAAGATATCCTATAATTTTTTCACCAAACATAACTTGATGCTGAATACTTTGATTTCGTTCTATAGATAACCTTTCTATAGCATCCATATCTTCTCTCACCCTTAAAAACTTATTTATGCACTATCCGCTTCATTCTAAGAGCTAAACGTTAAGATTTTTTTAATTCCTCCTATTGTAAAATAGAAATGTGAAAATAATTTTAAATGTGGGTAAGTAGAAATCATGATCAATATGAAATTTTTGAGTGCTATAAGTATTTTTACCGCCATCATGTGTAGTTCAACACTCGCGAATAAATGTCCCGTTCTTAATAATGATCAAATACAAAAACTTATCAGAGAAGGGCATTATATAGATAAAGAGGGAAATTTCTTGGACCGTAAATCCTATTTTATTAGAGAATATGATTTCGGAGAAAAATATAAATTAAATTATGAGGTAAGCAAGAAAGTTGCAAAAAAAATTACGATTAAAAATGGCAAATTAAAAGAAGATACTGCAGAAGCACTTCCAAACAATTTGAAAGAACCTAGCTCTCTAAAAATTTGTAATTATGAAGCTACAGTATCAGAACAAATTAAGACCGACTCAAACAATGCAGACAACAATAATACGCACTATAATCTCGCATTTTTTAATCAGACCATCACTATACCTGTTGAAGTTTCTAAAGTAGAACGCATTTCTAGACCCAGTGATTGCCCGGACCTTACGAATGACGAGATACAAACTTTAATTAAAAAGAAACATTACAAAGATAAAAGCAATAATGTTTTAATTTTAGAAGATGCAAATGTTACGTTCATACCAAAGCCCGGCGTTAAAAAAATTGTCGTCTTAAGATTTGACCAAAACCTTAAAAATTTTATTATTACTGATGGTAAAAAAATTTCGAAACCCATTTTAAGTACAGTAAAAAGCTATGTTGATTATCCAGATGCTTGCAAATACGAAGCCCGTATTTCAAAGATCCAAGAACAAACTGATAAATTATTTGATGCTTTCATTAATAAGCCAATTCAAATCTACGCTAAAAATAGAAAAGCTTTTGGGCCCTATGAAGGTAACTGCCCTGTATTCAGTAGTGATGAGATCATTGATCTCATTAAAGATGGCAAAGTTAATGATGCTGATGAGCGGACATGGTATAGAGAAAAAGTTGGTGTTTTTGAACATGATGGGCAGCGTATTGATGAATATCCACCGGCACTTTATAGTGAAATTAATATCCTTGACTTTGTGAGTTCATTTGGGGAACAGAGGGATCCTTCAGGATTTTGTACCTATCAAGCACAAATTTCAGCACTTCCCAATCATACAACACCTAAATTTGTAAATAAAAATGTACGCGTCAGAACGTGGATGCGTAAATAGCATTCTCTTTTTTTGAAAGTGATCATAGCTTGACTATGATCACTTTTTTCCCCTTTTTCCCCGCCAACAATATTAAAAATAATATTCTTTTCCCTATACAGATAAAACTCTGCCCCTTGATCATCCATGCCCTTTAATCTAATAATAAATTATCACTTACTGTTAGGTATTGAAGGTCACGATGGCAGATACAAAGGATTCAACACCACCCTCTCTTGCGCCCCGTACAACCCGCCGAGAGTTTATTCATTTAACCGCGGGCGCAATGAGTGCCGTAGGAATTGGGGCAGCTGCCTGGCCTTTCATTAACAGTATGAATCCTTCTGCGGATGTTATGGCTTTATCTTCCATCGAAATCGATATCTCATCTATTCCCAAAGGCCAAACTCATACGGTAATGTGGCGCGGACGACCTGTTTTTGTGCGCCATCGAACAGAAAAAGAAATTACGGAAATGCGAGCCACAGCACTCAAAACTTTGCCTGACCCTGAAACGGATCAACAACGGGCAAAAGATCCCAATTGGTTAGTCGTTGTCGGTGTTTGCACGCATTTAGGGTGTATTCCCACGCAACGTAAAGCTATGCAGTCCTCTGAAGATCCGGATATTGGATGGATTTGTGCCTGCCATGGATCGAAATATGATTATTCAGGTCGCATCATTAGCGGGCCGGCTCCTAAGAATTTGGAAGTCCCTGTTTATGAATTTACAAACCCTAACACGGTTCTTCGAATCGGATAGAAGGGAATAAAAAAAATCATGAGCATTTTAAAATGGATTGATCGTCGACTGCCATTTATTAGCCTAATTAAGAATGAACTGGGGGATTATCCCACCCCTAAGAATCTTTCCTACATGTGGAATTTTGGTTCTTTGGCAGGGATTATCCTTGTTATTATGATTGCATCCGGTATTTTTCTCGCCATGCACTATATTCCCCATGTAGATCACGCCTTTGATAGTGTTGAACATATTATGCGGGATGTGAACGGAGGTTGGTTACTACGCTATATTCATATGAATGGGGCAACCATGTTCTTCATAGTGGTTTATATTCATATCTTCCGAGGCCTGTATTATGGTTCATTTAAGGCCCCTCGCGAGTTGTTATGGATATTGGGTGTCATTATTCTTCTCCTGATGATGGCAACCGCTTTTATGGGTTACGTCCTGCCTTGGGGACAGATGAGCTTTTGGGGCGCAACTGTTATCACAAATATGTTTTCTGCTTTTCCCTTTGGGGACAGTATTGTTCACTGGCTATGGGGCGGTTTTGCCGTTGATAATCCGACCCTGAATCGATTTTTTGCCCTCCACTATCTCTTACCTTTTCTCATTGTCGGGGTCAGCATTCTTCATCTTGTGGCGTTACATCAATTTGGTTCAAGTAACCCATTAGGAATTGAGCGCAAAGGTCCGGAGGATAGTATTCCTTTTCATCCCTATTACACCATCAAAGATACATTTGGTTTGGGGATTTTCTTAATCATTTACTGTGGCTTTATCTTCTTTGCCCCTAATTTTTTTGGCGAACCGGACAACTATGTTCCCGCAAATCCTCTCGTCACCCCCCCTCACATTGTGCCCGAGTGGTACTTCTTGCCGTTCTATGCCATTTTACGATCTATTCCCAATAAACTTCTGGGTGTGCTCGCCATGTTTGGGGCCGTCATGACCTTGTTTATTGTTCCTTGGTTAGACACGCATCCGGTGCGTAGTTCTCGCTTTCGTCCTTATCATCGATGGTTATTTTGGTTATTTCTATTTGATTGTTTTGTCTTGGGTTGGGTAGGAGCGAATCCCCCAGAGGGTATGTTTATTATTATTGGTCGATTAGCCACTTTTTACTATTTTGCCCACTTCTTTCTTTTCTTACCCGTATTGAGTCGATTGGAACCCATTATGGCTCTGCCTTTAAGCATTAGCAGGCCTGTCCTTGGGGAGACACCAAAATGAGACTCGCTCTGGTCAAATTAACGACAGCCTTCTTCATCACAAGTGGGTCTATTTGTGCTGAAGGAGATACGCTACCTATTCCCAAACAATCTTGGTCCTTTGAGGGTCCCACGGGGACTTTTAAACGAGATGCTTTGCAACGAGGATATCAAGCTTATAAGGAAGTCTGTTCCGCATGTCATGGTTTAAATCGAATTTCTTATGAAAAATTGATGGGCATTGGTCTTTCTAAAAACGCTGTCAAAGCACTTGCCCTGGAACATGATCACCCGGATCTTACAGACGATGGGGAACCTACCCAACGTAAAGGGATCATTTCAGACAAAATTCATTCTCCTTATGCCAATGATAAAGCCGCTCGAGCCTCAAACAACGGCGCTTTGCCGCCTGATCTTTCGCTCATTACAAAAGCACGCACAGGGGGACCAAACTATCTTTATGCGCTCCTCACGGGATTTTGCGAAGCCCCCAAGGATACGGCGATTACCCAAGGGATGCATTACAATCCTTATTTCTCAGGCCGACAAATTTCTATGGCACCTCCTTTATTTGAGGGACAAATCAAATATGCTGACGGTACGAAAGCTACGACAGATCAAATGGCGAAAGACGTTGTGACTTTTTTATCTTGGGCCGCAGAACCGGAAATGGAGCAGCGCAAGCAAATGGGGTTCAAAGTTTTGTTTTATCTTTTAATCCTCACGACTGTTCTTTATCTCTCCAAACGAAAAATTTGGAAAAGCGTGAAGTAATTCTTTAAGAATTTCTTATAATTATTTACATATACCACTTGAAATATACTGAAAAAGAGTATATTATAATGTGTATGATAAGAAATTTTCGATGCAAAAAAACAGAAAAGCTTTTTGGCGATAAATATGTTGGGGATTTCTCAAATTTTCAAGATCAAGCGCGTAGGAAGCTTTTTATGATAAATGCTGCTCATAATCTAAATGATTTAACTGTCCCACCCGGTAATAAACTTGAGAAACTTGTGGGCAATAGAGGCGGTCAACATAGTATTAGGATTAATAATCAATGGCGTATATGTTTTGAGTGGGAGAATGGTGCCGCCATAAATGTTGAAATTGTGGATTACCATTAGGAGAATTAAAAATGACAAATCTTGATCTTATAACACCAGGAACCATTCTTTGGGAAGAATTTATGGTTCCCTTAGAAATTTCTCAAAACCAAATGGCAAGAGATCTTGATATTACTGTTGGACGAATTAACGATATCATTCATGGAAAGCGCTCTATAACTGCTGACACGGCTCTTCGTTTCAGTAAGTATTTTGGGACTTCTGCTGAATTTTGGCTTAATCTTCAAGACGATTTTGATTTGCGGAAAATTAGACGAACTGTCTGGCCAACAATTGAACCCCGAATACGCGCGTACTCACCCCAAAGCCTTAAAAAAAGGGGACAAAGAGGGTTAAAGTGGCCTGCTGCCAGATCAAACAACAGTGGTGGTATTGCAGCTGCTAAATCTTCAAAAGCAACTTTACCACACGCACTAAAGAAATCTGCTGTAAAACCGAGAAAGCCCAGTCGGTAAAAACAAACATTTTTTAAGAAAGTAAACTTTAATTCCTAGACAGTGACGTACGCACTTCTGGCAAGAACGATATATGCTTCTAACTTTGATAATTGTTAAACGTATTTCATAAATATGACATACATGGATTGACAGGAATTTAAACTTATTTTATATAAGACGAGTTATAACTCGCTTGCCTTGTAAGGCTTAGAAAGACTGTTCGATGCGTATTGTTGTTGGTAAAAAAACTCATCAGATGACCGCTACTGAACTCATTAATTGATCTCAGAATTGAGATTCGGTATTCATTGATATGGGTACGGGTGACGGTCGATTCATTCTAGACCAAGCTCGTCAATTTCCCCACAAATTCTGTATCGGTATTGACGCAAGCCCTGAAGCTATGCGTGAATCTTCCCAAAAAACAATTGCAAAACCTGAACGAGGTGGTGTTGCTAACGCCCTATTCGTTTGGGCAAACGCCAACTCCTTACCGCTTGAATTGAGCGGAATGGCTTCAGAAATAACCATTAACTATCCTTGGGGATCGCTCCTTCAAGCCTTGGTGGCGCCGGAGGTTAATATCTTAAAAAATATAGCTCGTTTAGCGAAGCCAGGAGCGTCATTGCAAATTTTGATTAACCTCTCTGTTTTTGACAATTCAGAATATTGTCAAAAGCTTGGGTTGCCTGAATTCAGTTTGGAACGCGCAAAAAGTGTTATCCCTTGGGACTACCGTGAGGCAAGAATTGATATTAAGTCTATCAGAATTTTGGATCAAGCTTCCCCAAATCGAACCACTTGGGGACAAAAATTGACGAAAGGTTCAGGCTCACGAAAGACCCTAGCCATCGAAGCCATTATTCGATAATAATTTAAGGAGCCCATGATTTGGTCCGGGTTTCGGTAATTCTCCTTTGACACCAAGCCATGGGAACAGTATATTGACTTAAATTTGGCGGGGTAGCTCAGCTGGTTAGAGCAGCGGAATCATAATCCGCGTGTCGGGGGTTCGAGTCCCTCCCTCGCTACCAATCACATCAAGGTTTAAACAGAAACCTGATTTCTTAAATTTTTATAATTGTACCGTGTTTGTACCAATCTACAATCAATTTCATATCTGCTAGACTTTATATAATGCTTTAATTTTTCATTCTTTCCAAAATTTCACCACAAAATATTATTTCATCTTTCTCATAAGCCTAATTCAGAATTCCTAAGATATTTTTCGTATTGTCACTAAATAAAATTGAAATTTTCTTTAATTAACAAAATTCAAAATTAGAATTAGATGATAAATTCTAAAAAGCAAAACGTGATTTTTATAAATTAAAGTTTAAAATGTGATGGAAAAATATAAATTTTTATTTTTTTTCCATCACAACAAAATAGTTGTCGTTGAAATTTATATTTAAAAATAAATTACTTTTTATCCCCTTACTATTTTTACACTATATCGGCTCGTATTATCTATGAAAGCTATATTTTGACTGTGCTCCATAGGGGGGACTGGATTGAAGAAATCTGTTAAGCTAAGGTTAGCTGCTTTCCAATTTACATTGGGTATATAGCCTTCGCTCCAATTTTTTCCATCATAAGATGATGAAATATAAATGTAATTATTTTTACCGATAAGAGATAGGAATAACTTATTTTTATCTGTTGATAAACTTACATTTGAAGCGTTCCATAATTTATTAGGTTGAAATGCATCCACCCAATTATCTCCATCAGTTGCATAAGTACAATACACATTTCCATTATAAACATATGTCATGAATAGAGTATTTTTAAAATTTATTAAACTTATTGAAGAAGCTTTCCAATTGCCATTAGGTTCTTTAGCTTCAGACCATTTTTGACCATCAAAAGATGATACTGTATAAATATGTTCGTTTCCTATAATTGCCATATATAACTTATTTTCCTTGGATGCAAAGCTTAAGTCAGAAGCACGCCAACCTTGGTTAGGTTCAAATACTGGCACCCAATTTGTACCATTTGTTTGGGTAAGATAAACATGTTCTCTACCTACGAGAGCCATAAACATATAATTATTAAAAATCATCATGCTAACTGCAGAAGCTCTCCAATCAACATTAGGCTGTACGGGCTTAGTAGCACTTCCACCAATTAATGTAGAAATGTATACATGCTCGTTGCTATCTAATGCTACGATATATAAATAATTTAAAAATGGCGAAATACACACCCTAGATAATTCATTATCAAATGTTAAAGAAGAAACTGTAGTCCAATTTTCATCATAATCATATCCAAGTGTTTTGTAGTCTAAAACTTGTGCTGGTGTAGTCTTCCATGGGACCATCGAATCATACAAATTCGTACCTTTTGCTGCCCCTATTTTGGGATAGGTCGTTTTTAAGGGGTCAAATTCATTCGGATGTTGAGACTGCCACATCGCCCATATGCGATCAATATTACAATGATGCAAAAAGAAAATTGGATCGTTTGGGGCAGTTGGTACCATCATCATATCTCCACCAATCCAAGTATGCACGAGGTTGTGTAGTTTAAAACCAAGCCATCCTTCAATAATGTTACGAAAACCGCCCTGACTCTGCGCATTATAAGGACCTACATCATAGGTCGTAGCTATAAGTGATTGGTTGATATCATCTTCAGAAGGTAGTATGCTTGCATGTACAGAACGTTTTCTTGATAATCCTTCGCCACTTGTGGTTATCCACTGGCTTTGGGTAAATGGCCCACTAGATACAGGTTGTCCATCTCCACCCATGAAATCATCATCCCAAATAGGAGTTTTAAGTGGATCAGCTTGATTGGCGTCCCACTCCCAATCCCAATATGGTAAAGCAAAAGCATTATCTTTTAATATTCTTTGCATATCCTTTTCGAATTGTAATATGAAATTTCTGTGCCATGGTAAAAAGGTAGGAGCGGCGTGGGCAACCGCCATGTTTTTTTGTCTTGAGTGTATTAAAACATATTTATCATAAGTATTTTTATATAATTTACCTTCAATTTTTTCAGCTTTTAAAAGTTTAACACCAGTTACATAACGTTTCTTTTCATAATCAGTTAAGTTTCTAACACTTTTTCTTAGAACAAGAGTTGCTGATTGAGAACTCGTAGATAATTCTTCGATTTTTTCATCCATACCACATAAATTGGAACACAAGATAATCATAAACATAAAAATAATAGGATAATATTTAAATTTATTTAACAACTTAACACCTCTTAATATAATAATTAACTAAAATTTTTCAAAAAACATTTAACAAATTTATAGAATTCATTTTAATTTAAGTAAAAATTATAGGCAAATAATTATTCTTATTGTCCCGATATATGGGTGACGAAAATCAAATGTAAAAAATTGCCTTTTTAAATGACCAAAAATTACTAAAAGTGGTTAATATAGTTTATGAAGTAAAAAAATGATATTCAAAACCATTCAAAAATTTATGCTCTAAAACTAGAATACTCTTGCCACTTGCTATGAAGGGGGATAAATATTATATGGTTTTTTCCACCTTAAAGGTTCGCATAAGCTGCAGAAAAAAGAGTACCTAGTTCGTATCTCTTGTTAATACCATCTAGAGCATTCCAGAGTTTTGAATTTAATTATCTATTGAGTGTGTGGCCCTAGTATATACTGTTCAAATTTTTTCCCCATTTCCCTCAACCCAATGCGCTTTAAACGATCACATATAAAATCTAGCTCCTCAAATGCCTCCCCACGATTTATGTGAAAAATACTAGCTGCAATTTCAGCCGCTTTTTGTTGTTGATTAATTCCTACCAACATCTCTGCAAGCTCAATAAATTCGGATGCTCTTGTGCAATATCTAGGAAGTGCTTCTGCTCCAGCAATAATAAGATTATTTGCTCCGCCAATAGCCACTGCTTTTCTAAGGATTCGAAGTCCAACCCTCGCATCCAAACAATCAACCATATAATTGGAGAGGATGTGTTCTGCAAGTTGCTTGTAATGAGGACGGGTATACTGTTCTAGATAAAGCTCAAGTGCATAAGCTGCTTGGTCTTCCACAGTAATACTTAAATCTAATAGAGAAGATGAATAACCACCCCCATGCAGCTTAACCTCGAGATTTATGAGTTCAGGAACAATTCTAGCAATAACTTCTTGTGCTTGTTCAGCGCGCATAATAGTCGTGGTTTCATAATTGTTATACATGCCTCCAGGATTAGTATCAGCTGACAGCCAGTTAAAAGAGCCAAAAGTAATACAATCATTATCAACAATCAAATTTTTTGAATGAAGATGCGAAACAATTTTGAGATCAACTCCTAAACTGGCAAGAATTATCCTTCCCTGAGCAGCGTATGTTTTGTTTGCATCAAATGCAGCATCTGTAAATACACTAATTTCTACCCTACGATCCATTGCGGCTTTAAGGTGGGCACCTAATCCGTTATTACCGTTAAAATCATTATTTGTAAGTCTCCAAGAAGTGATAAAGGGAGAAACAATAATGACTCTACTTTGAGCCTTTGCAAGAGATGACCTTATGAACTGACAATGTTCCACAGGCGTAGTAAGAATGGAATCTATCGCATCAATATTGAGCGTAAATCCAAGATTAATAAGGCTATATATAAATATATATGAAATTTTTTTCATAAAAATACCTCCGTAATTAAAACCAAATTAATACCAATCATTTATCAAAGTCGAAATCTTGTTCAATAGTGGCTAAGTGCGCCTGGTGCTCTTTTTTCAGGGCTAAAATATCCGATAAATTAATTAAGTGTGGATCAGGCAATTGTACCTCGCGGAAAAGATCTTTAACATTTTCTACTGTAACAGCTCCACAAGAAGTTCCATCTGGTTGTATCCTAGAAAGTATCGGTTCAAATTTTATGGTTCTTCCCAAATACTTACCTCTTAAGAACGCCAGAAACAGGCGTGCCTCGCTCTTTGAGGTTCCCTCTAAAGAATCAATGTAGTTAAATGTAATCTCTTCATTTTCCAATTCTGGAATTAAAATTTGTAATGTAACCCAGTGACCGCCAGGATTAAAGGGAATTATCATTTCCTCAGGAGGGGATTCAATCACTGCTTCATGTGGGTAAAACGAATCCGATAGAAGGTCAATTAATGTTTCAGCAGGACTCTTATCCATATGTCCCTCTGCATGACCAATAATTGGCGGCAAGACATATCTGCTGGTATTTAAACAATGTATGATATCATTTGTATCTGCATCATCATCGACATCGGCCCCACTTAGAGAAAATTTAGAATATTCTGCAGCATCGGGGAGTTTTTCTGAGAGAGGTAGATGTAATAAACGATTTATATCAGTGGGGGTATATTGATAGTTAGCTATTTCATCATCAGCTTGTTCATCATCATCATCTGAAAGATCATTCTTTTTGCTTGAGCTTTCGGTTTCCTTCTTGGGTTTTTTGGCCGCTGTTTTTCTTTCTTTACTGACGGTTTTTTGCTCTCTGTCCCCTTTTTATCCGAGCCTTCATCAATAACTTCAGGTATAACATCTATTTTAGATTAAAATCATTTGTCGAGGATACGGAAAAGAAATAGTTACCCTTTATCTTCTTTCAGTCTTTTTAAAATATAAACACGAATTGTACTAGAAAGATTGCGATGCTCGGAAGGCTGAAGAGTTGCATCGATTTGGCGAATAAAAGCCGCTACAGAAAGACCATCCTGAGCAGCAAGACTTTGCAAAACTTCCCAGAATTCTGGCTCTAAAGAAACGCTCGTTGCGTGCCCTGCAATAACCACAGATCGCTTAATGATTTTGTGAATGGGCAAATTTTATATCTTTCCGAAAGATTAAAATCCTGACGTCATCTTAGGGCTTAATTTTCATGACCAATTTAGCCCTTTTGAGTCTTAAGAAAACACTTCCACTTGCGTTAAGACGGCTTTAACCTTGAAAGTTCCGTAATCTAATGTCATATCACGAATAACGCCTCGATCCAGAACATGTTGATTGATTTCGTAATCAGCTTCCGGCGCATTACTCTCTACTGTATAAATCGCCATCCGCATTGGCCATACTTTTTTGGCCTTCAATAACTCTTTGTTGGTAAGAGCCAATTTTGGCTCTTGAGCTGCTCCCAAAACTGTATCAACTTGAACGGCCTCATGAGTTTCACTCGATCCATCAAACACAAGATTTGAAATAACTTTTTGACCTCTCATAGCCCCTTGGAGCATATAAATAAGGTGCTGTGTGGGAAAAATAGTGCCGACAGGCAAGCGAGTTTCGGAGACATCGGGTTGTTGGTAAGTCACAATTCCCGCACCACCTTTACTGGCCAAAATAGCATCACCACTAATATTTTCTTCTTCTTCGCCCCGCAGGGTGCGGGCATTAAAACTATATTTCAAACCATCCAAGGACTCGTAAGTGGCCAAAGTCGTAATGACTTGCTCCGCTGACTCATCCTTATAATAAATATGTAACGTCGATTTTTGTTCGATAGCCCATCCATCCCCTACTTTAGCTAGCTGAATGGTCATTTGCCCTTTCGCATCCGCAATATCCTCATCGTTGTAATTTTTGTCGAGAGAAATGATATAGGTCGCCCGGTGGGGTAAAAGTTCTACAGGGGCAATAGCGGGTTGAAGAGAGCTTGTCGGCAAAGCTGCTTGCTCTTTTGCTTTCCTTTCAAGTTGCTTTTGGTCTTCACCTTTGGCACCCTCAGAAGAGGAAACTGTCGGCTTAATTTCAGCAACTTTTATTGATTCAAGAGGGGGTGCCAGCAATTTGGTATCACTCGTCTTGACACCTTCTTGATGAAGACTTTCTGTTTGCATCTCATTCGACTTTTGGGAAATGCCGGTTTCTTGAGGAAGGACAGGGATTGTTGACACCGGTTGGAATGTTTGTTCAGCATTTCCAATGCTGCACAAACAGGTGAAAAAAATGAAAAACCCCCAGTAAAACATTGAGATTCAAGCCCTTAATTATTTATTTTTAGACATCCTTGCTACCCATATTGCCTAAATCACAAGAAATTGAAAGTATTTTCTGTATAAAGATTGAGAAATATATTTCACCTGTTATTACAATATCACTATTATTTTTAAAATAGATTCCTTCCCCTTGAATGATGTCTTTTTCGTTAGAGAATTTTGTCTTATGATCATAATAAGCATATTGCTAACTGAAAAAGACTTACATCCGTCTAAAGTGGTAGATATTAACCTTGGGAGAACATAATGAAAATTGACTTTCTAGACCGGAGTTTAACAACAGAAGGCCCATTCATCATTGGAACTTTTGAAGGGAAAAAGCTTGAGGGAATCGCAGCAGACGTTGATAAAAAAACGGGTGGCTCCTTATCTCGAGCTATTTCAACAAAAGATTTTAAGGGCAAGAAAGATGAAATAATTCGGTTGATAGCCCCCAATGGATTAAAGGTGAGTGAAATCATTCTTTTTGGATTGGGCAAGGAAAAAGACATTACACTATTGAGTCTAGAAGAATTAGGAGCCAAAATTTTTGCGGTTCTGGAAAGTACCAAGGATAAGTCAGCTTGTGTCAATTTTCCCTCATTAGCATCTAAAGTTGCAGATGAAGATAGAGCCATAGCCCACGTTGCCTATGGCGCCCTTCTTCGGACTTGGAAATTTGACAAATACCAAACTAAGAAAAAAGACGCCCATAAGGTTCATCTTAAAACATTGAACTTTATGACAAAAGAGCCGAAAGCAGCTAAAAAAGCTTTTGAGCCTTTAAACCAAATTGCAGAGGGGGTATTTCTAACACGCCACGTGGTTTCTGAACCCCCAAACGTTATCTATCCAGAAAGTCTAGCCAAAATCGCTAAAGAATTGAAAACTTTAGGCGTTAGTGTCGAAGTTTTGACAGAAGCTCAAATGCAGAAGCTGGGCATGAATGCTCTCCTCGGCGTTGGGCAGGGAAGTATTCGTGATTCCCACCTTGTTGTTTTAACGTGGAAAGGAGGACCGAAAAGTCAAGCTCCCCTAGCGATCGTGGGAAAAGGTATTACATTTGATACAGGCGGCATATCTATCAAACCTGCAACAGACATGGATGATATGAAATATGATATGGCCGGATCTGGCGTCGTATTGGGACTTTTCCGCGCCCTAGCTGGACGAAAAGCAAAAGTCAATGCCGTGGGAGTTATGGCTCTTGCCGAAAATATGCCATCAGGTTCTGCTCAAAGACCTGGCGATGTCGTAACGTCTATGTCTGGACAAACCATTGAAATCTTGAATACGGATGCTGAAGGTCGTTTGGTTTTAGCTGATGCTCTGTGGTATACACAAAGTCGCTTTAAACCACAAGTTATGGTTGACTTGGCAACATTGACAGGCGCCATTGTAATTTCATTAGGGCAAGAACATGCCGGATTGTTTTCAAACAATGATACATTGGCAAATCGCTTGAAAGAAGCGGGAGATGTTACAGGTGAAAAATTATGGCGTCTTCCCTTGTCAGAAGCTTATAACAAAGATATTGATTCCTCGGTTGCTGACGTTAAAAATATTGGATCGGGTCGCGGTGCGGGAAGCATTACTGCCGCTCAGTTTTTACAACGATTTGTTAACGACGTGCCTTGGGCTCATTTAGATATTGCTGGAACGGCTTGGGATAAAAAAGGTCGACCTTTAAGTGTTAGAGGCGCAACCGCTTTTGGTGTAAGATTACTCAATCAATGGATTCAAACGCACTATGAATAAAGAAAAAGCAGAAGTAACTCTTTATCAATTAACGACACATCCTCTTGAAAAAGTTTTGCCAAGAATATTAGAAAAAGTCTACGATGGGGGTTTGCGAGCCCTCGTCGTGACGGACTCTTCAGATCATATGCAGCAGTTAAATTCATCTCTTTGGACTTATTCATCGGGTGCCTTTTTGCCCCACGGTGCCGATGGCAATAAGCTGCTAGATCCACTTGAGAATCCTATTTGGATCTCAACAGAAATGGATAACAAAAATAAGGCAACTGTCCTTGTTTTAACAAATGGTTGTCAAGTTGACGATTTGTCAGGATACACTCGGTGTGTCGATATTTTTGACGGGAATGATCCAACCACTCTTTCCGCCGCCCAACTTCGTCAAAAAACTTACCAACAAAATGGACATTCCTTAGTTTATTGGAAGCAATCTTTAAACGGCAACTGGGATCAAGTGCCAACAAACTAGGCAGTTCACACCCTACTTTGCAAGAAATAATATTATTATTTGGAAGAAATAGTTTAGGTAAAAAAGCCTTTAATTTTTATTGACAGGATTCTCCTTGACCCTTTTATCCAGCTTGACTACGTTAAATTTATAACAACTCGTTCTTAACATGAGGATGACAGATGGTCTCAAGACCGAAATCATTTCAACAAATGATCCTTGACCTACAACAGTATTGGGCAGATTGGGGATGTGTCATTTTGCAACCATATGATGTTGAAGTTGGTGCAGGAACCTTCCACCCAGCAACCACATTGCGGGCACTAGGCCCTGATCTTTGGAATGCGGCATATGTTCAACCTTCTCGTCGCCCCACCGATGGTCGATATGGGGAGAACCCAAACCGCACTCAATATTATTATCAATTTCAAGTAATTATGAAACCCGGGCCCGCTGATTGTCAGCAGTTGTATTTAGATAGTTTAAAGTATCTCGGCATTGATATTGAAAATCACGACATTCGTTTTGTTGAAGATGACTGGGAAAGTCCCACACTCGGAGCAGCTGGCTTGGGTTGGGAAGTCTGGTGCGATGGAATGGAAATTAGCCAATTCACTTACTTTCAACAAGTTGGAGGCATAGAGTGTGAAGTGGTTCCCGTGGAAATTACCTATGGCTTGGAGCGTGTTGCGCTCAATGTTCAAGATGTCGACAACTTCTTTCTTCTAGATTGGAATGGGGCGACAGGCTCGCGCAAACTCACCTACAAGGATGTGTCCATGCGCGGTGAGAAAGAATTTTCCGCCTATAATTTCAAACATGCAGACACAAATCTATTGTTCCAACATTTTAAAGATGCTGAACAAGAATGTATCGCCCTGCTCGCTCTCAACCTTACTTTACCCGCCTATGACCAATGTATTAAAGCCAGTCATCTGTTTAACCTATTGGATGCCCGAGGCGTCATAAGTGTTACGGAACGGGCAAGCTATATTGGCCGTGTACGGACTCTCGCTAAGGGATGTTGCGAGGAATGGTTGAAAAACTCAGATACAAGCCCTCTAGAAAAGAGGGCTCACTAATGCCTGAATTTTTAACAGAAATTTTGTCAGAAGAAATTCCTGCACGAATGCAACGTCGAGCACAGGATGACTTAAAAAAATTGATGGAAGATGAATTGACTGCAAAGGGACTTACATTCTCATCCGTCGAAAGTTATGTAACACCTCGACGCTTAGCTGCTGTTGTATTCAATTTACCGACGACTACATCGGGTACAATTGAAGAACGTCGGGGCCCCAAAGTTGGCGCTCCTGAAGGGGCAATCCAAGGATTTTTAAAATCTACTGGTTTAACCTTGGAGAAATGTGAACAACGCGAGGGGTATTACTACGCCCATATTGAAACAAAACCTCAAGAAACACCTGATATATTGCCCCAAGTCATTCAAGCTATTTTAACAAAATTTACCTGGCAAAAATCACAATTTTGGACATTAGACAACGGCGATAAGTCTCAATTCTGGGTACGCGCCGTTCGCTCTGTCTTATGTGTTTTTGATGGAAAACCCCTATCTTTTGCGTTGCCAACTTTAGGCCTCACCACGAGCAATCAGACATCCGGCCATCGTTTCTTGAAGCCCGATCTTCAAGAAATTTCTTCATTTGATGATTATAAAACTAAATTAGAAAAAGCTTTTGTCATCTTGGATCCGGTGACTCGTCAGACTCAAATATGGGAAGGGCTTGAGGCATTAGCGCATCAAAAAGGATTGGTGTTGTTGACGGATGAAGGCCTCCTTCAAGAAGTTGCTGGATTAGTAGAATATCCTGTTCCCCTTCTGGGACAAATTGAAGAGCAATTCATGCGTTTGCCATCGCCCGTTTTGTCGACGTCCATGCGCGTCCATCAGAAATATTTTACCCTTCTTGATAAAAATGGGAAAATAGCTCCTTATTTTGGTGTTGTTGCTAATACCAAAGGGGCGGATGGTGGGGCTAAAATGATAGCAGGCCATGAACGCGTTTTACGCGCTCGCTTGAGCGACGCCGCATTCTTCTTTGAACAAGACGTAAAAGTCCCTCTCGGTGAGTTTGCCCAAAAACTTAACAAAATTATTTTTCATGCCAAGCTTGGTAATCTGCATCAAAAATGTGAGCGCCTAAAGACTCTTATGACCACACAAGGCGCCGAAGATGACGGCAGACGAGCAGCCTTACTCGCTAAATCGGATTTGGTCACCTCCCTGGTTGGAGAATTTCCTGAACTTCAAGGTGTAATGGGTGAAATTTATGCATCGGCTCAAGGTGAAGAACCCCACGTTGCCGCAGCCATCCGGGAACATTATCAACCTCAAGGCCCGAACGATCAATGCCCCCACGCCCCTTTAAGTATTGCATTAGCCCTTGCAGACAAATTAGATTCGTTGGTCGGCTTCTTTGGAATTGGCGAAGAACCAACCGGATCAAAAGATCCCTTTGCTTTACGTCGAGCTGCTCTGGGTATTATTCGATTAATCCGAGACAATGGTCTCTCAGATTTTTCTCTCCAACCCTTATGTTGTCAAGCTATTGAAGCTTATCAAAAACAAGGCATTTCCTTCCAATCAGATTTTCAATTTGAATCAATTCTTAATTTCATTAATGATCGTTTGAAAGTCGCCCTTAAAGCAGAAGGTATGCGCCATGATTGTATTGTTGCTGTCATTGATCGTACTTCTCTTGCCCACACCATCAATGTGGATGAGCTAGCAAATTCACCTGAATCTGTTGCCATTCAAGAATATATTGGAACACGCTCTCATAACATTTTCTCTCTATCGGCACGTGTTGAAGCCTTGCATACTTTTCTGGAATCACCAAAAGGCGCAGCTTTATCAGCCACGTTTCGGCGCGTAGATGGGATTGTAGAAAATGAAACAACAAAAGATAATCATTTCTATCTCAATATTAAGCCAGAACTTCTGTTGGAGACCGCAGAACAGAATCTATATCAACAAATTGAGAATATTATTAAGGTTAGAAAGTCACTGTTGGATGCACACGATTATATAGGATGGATGGCTCAATTAGCCTCTTTACATGAGTCTGTGGATCACTTCTTTGAAACCTTAAAAGTTAATGACGATAATAAGGACATACGGGCGAATCGCCTTGGTCTTTTAGGAAAACTCAGAATTCAGACAGAATTAATTGCCAATTTCTCTAAAATTGAAGGGTAAATCTCGCTAATAATAAAGAGGCTTCCTAAATAAATAACATTCTTTCTTGCAAAATTGGCCCAAAATTACTATATTTAAAGTAGATAAATTAATATAGAGTATTGATTATTTAAATTTAATTGGGAAAGCAATAATGAAACTACAATATACGTCATTCTGGATGCTTTTCATGTGTTCCTTAACCAATACTTATGCCATAGATGTTGAAAAAATTCCTGGCACGCTGCCTCATCACCAAACCAGGCCTCCTTCGTTATTCTTAGCTAAATTAACAACAGGGGATAAGAGTCCCAAATCTGAGAAAAAAAATCTCTCACCAACAACTCAAACAGAATTTGAATTTAAAGTTTCTGGTTCATTGAAAAAAGAGATGACCGCTATTCTTTCACAAAGTCAATTAACAAGCTTTGATGTTTCGGGTCACAAAATAACGGATGCAGAGTTACTTGTCATTACGGGAAAACATTTAGGACTCCGTCGCATTGTTCTTCTTAATTCTTCTGATATTACGAATAAAGGACTGAAAAATTTCTCTTCTCTTAAAAATTTAGAATCAATTGATTTTTCAGGAACCCGCGTCAATAGTGATGGATTAGAATTTCTTTTGGCGTTAGATAATCTTAAAGAAATAAAGCTTCACAATATTATTCTATCTAAAGACTTTCTCGTTAACCTCCTCGAAAAAAAGGGGCTTAAAGTTAGTTATGACCCCCAAAATATTATAAGCTAATTTCTGCCTGAAATAATTCATGTTCTTCCAGTCCCGTGAAATGGGCAAAGTCCTTGTTAGGAATAATTTTCATATTTTTAAACCCTCTTTGTTCAAAAAATGGTTTAATAATTTCTGCAAAGAATTTGTTTTGAATAGCAGAAATAAGCTGCTTCGAAGGTTCATCTCCCCTCCGGCTCTTTTCATAAACTTTATAAATGTTTTCATTAAGGTAAATCGTAAACGGTATACCTACGTTATAATTCATACCTGTGCTAATCATTATATCTGCATGATAGACACCTTCAATTAACAGATGCTTAGCAGCTTTTGTCACTATACCGACTCTCTCTTCAAAACCATAAATTGGATTTAAAATAAGCTTACCTTCCGATTTTAATACAGCAATAACATTGCTCAAAAAACCATCTTGAACGATATAAGGAATGGGTACGTGTTCTAAGATAACGATATCAAATTTACGATGTAGGGGTTCTAAAACTGCAGTATTTTTAATACTAAAATCCACTACCAGGTCGGGATTGTGATCGCTATTTATATTAATTAAAAAACAATTATGACTATATGCATGTTCAAATGTAAGCCCGCCCCCCACAATTAGAATACGCGTTTGGCCTTCTGTCAGTGCAAAATATTGTTCAAGGGTATATGTATTTGTTTTGATTGATCCTTTAAGGTAGTGATTCAACTTAAGGAACATATTATGAACATCTTGGTCCGTATAACTTTCAAGAGCACCTTCTAATAGCTTGGCTTTGACAGGATTGTTTTCTTTATGAAGTAGCAAATTAACAATACCAAGTAGAATGGTCAATTTTGTTTTATTTTGAGCCCTTTGAGCACTCTGGGAACTCTGGGAACTCTGGGAACTCTGGGAACTCTGGGAACTCTGGGAACTCTGGACATTCAAGCTAAGAGAAAAACTTATAAAAAAAGCAATTAAGGAAAGCAAAATTCTACTTGTCGTTGTTTTTTTTCTCCTTGTATAGGTATTCCTAAACTTTACCGGTAATGGCATGATCATTTCGCCTTTACAAAAGATTAACCTCTATCTCGCCGACGCAACGAAATTCTCTTATATAATTTGACAGATATTGGACAACGTCAAGTCAGACGATTTCTGTTATGCTAGAATTGAGGCTATCGACGTTACTTAAGCCTAGATAAAACCTCTTTGATAATCCCCAACACCGGCGTTCCCGGAGTAAATAAAGCCGAAACTCCAGATTTGATTAAAAAATCATGGTCGTTCAAGGGTAAAATTCCTCCACAGATTACTTGAATATTTGTAGCGTTGTTTTGTTTTAAAATTTCAAGGAGTGGGGGAATAAGTGTTTTGTGACCTGCTGTCATGGAAGAAACACCAATTATATTCACTTTTTTTTCAATAGCCTGCAAAGCGGCTTCTTCTGGGGTTAAAAAGAGTGCACCAATGCTGACATCAAACCCACAGTCTGCAAAGGCTGTCGCCATAATTTTTAATCCCCTATCATGACCATCTTGCCCCAATTTAACAAGTAGTAAACGTGGACTATACTCATTCTTTTCCACAAAAAAAGCAACGTCTGCTTTAATTTTTTGCAACTCATCTTCCTCATGCATATTGTGTGCGTAAGTACCCTTTAAGGTTTGGGTTGAAGCTTCATATCGACCAAAAACTTTCTCTAGCGCAAAAGAAATTTCTCCTAATGTTGCCCGTGCACGTGCCGCCGTCAGTGCCGCCTCTACCAGGTTCCCCTCCTTTGTTTTTGCCACATCGATTAAAGCAGCCAATGCTGTATCACACGCCTCTTGATCTCGATTTTTCCTCAAATGCTGTAGGTGCCGTAGCTGTTCTTTTTTGACAGCTTGGGTATCAATGTCCAGAAGGAATGAAATATCCTCTTGATCCAATTTATACTTATTAACACCAATGATTGTTTCTTCCCCCTCATCGATACGAATCTGTCGTTTGGTAGCAGATTCCTCAATTCGTAATTTTGGTAATCCACTTTCAACGGCCTTCGTCATACCTCCTAAATCTTCAATTTCTATGATTAACTTACGAGCTTCCTGTATTATGCTATCTGTCAAGCTTTCTACATAAAAACTACCACCGAGCGGATCAACAACTTTTGTAAAGCCGGTTTCTTCGGCTAAGATTAACTGAGTATTTCTTGCAATGCGTGCTGTACGCGTGGTGGGAAGGCCCAATGCCTCATCTAAAGCATTGGTATGGAGCGACTGCGTGCCTCCAAATACCCCTGCTAAGGCTTCTAGCGTTGTGCGAATGACATTATTATCCGGATCTTGAGCTGTCAAACTTACGCCTGAGGTTTGACAATGCATTCGAAGCATTAAGCTTTGAGGATTTTGAGGATGGAAAGACTCCATCAATTCAGCCCAGAGGAATCGCGCAGCTCTTAACTTTGCTACTTCCATAAAGAAATTCATACCAATCCCAAAGAAAAAGGACAATCGGGGGGCAAAATCATCTATTTTCAATCCACGAGAAAGAGCCGTGCGTACATATTCTAATCCGTCTGCTAATGTGTAAGCGAGCTCCTGAACAGCTGTTGCGCCTGCTTCGTGCATGTGATACCCGGAAATAGAAATGGGGTTATATTTGGGCATGAACTTTGTGCAATAACTAATAATATCACCAACAATGCGCATACTTGCAGCGGGGGGATAGATGTATGTATTACGTACCAAAAATTCCTTTAAAATATCGTTTTGAATTGTTCCCGATAGCTGCTGAGGAGAAACGCCCTGTTCTTCAGCTACAACAATATAGAACGCCAAAATAGGAAGAACCGAACCATTCATAGTCATAGATACACTCATTTGATCCAAGGGAATATCCTCAAACAATCGCTTCATATCTTCAACAGAATTGATGGCAACACCAGCTTTTCCAACATCTCCAACAACACGGGGGTGGTCAGAGTCATAGCCCCGGTGGGTTGGCAAATCAAAGGCAACAGATAACCCTTTCTGCCCCCCTTTTAAACAGTCTCGAAAAAATGCATTCGTTTCTTTGGCGGTTGAAAAACCCGCATATTGACGTAGTGTCCACGGTCGACCCACGTACATTGTGGCTCGCGCTCCCCTTGTAAAGGGAGGAGAACCCGGCATTGAATTAAAATGAGATAATCCTTCAAGATCTTTTTTTGTATATAGTGATTTTATGCTGATACCTTCTGGTGTCGCCCAAACGAAATCGCCTTGTGTTTGATTTTGCCGTTCTGCTTTCGCGCGCGCAGCCCAATCCAATTCATTATCGTGGGGTGGCTTTTTCAAAAAAGTGCATCCTTAGTTCGAGTCTATATCTTAAATAAGATCATAGATTCGTTAAGAATTTGCGAACGTATTTTGCCAATATAAAAAGCCAGAGAACCTGGGAAGAAAAGATGGCACCTTTTTAATAATTCATTATGGCTGAGACATAATCCACTGTTGGGTTTCGGGCCCCGGTTGATTGAATTGTGAATTCATGGATTGACTCAATAAATTTTTTCTTTTCACGCGCGAACTGCCCATCTTTAAGCATTCTGGTGACAAATCTTCTGCCTCACACATAAGTCGACACATACTGCGTATCGTACCATGCTTTGCACATAATTTTGCCCTACAGGTTTTATGGCAGTAATCATTTATTATGGCTTTACAATGAGGATTTCTTGCAGGCTTACAAATATCTTCTATATCCAGACCCTCATATCTCAACTTCTGTTCATCCGCGCCAACTTTATCCTCTGATTCTTGAGGCGGTTTGCTAAGAAAATGCTTAGATACAGAAAAACTGGTAACCGTTAAGACTGCCCACATGAGCATAGTTCCAAGGATTGATTTAATGAGCATAATGCTAAACTACACCAGAAGAATATTATTATAGTATAGATAGGAGGGCGTAAATTTTTAGTTACTAAACTTCACATTTAAAAATGAATGTTATGATATTATCTGTATTTTGAAATAATTATATTATTTAAGTTATGACATAGGAGACAATAACCTTAACGTTTCTTAATTTTATTGAAGAGTTTCAACACGAAGATCACGTTTAACTTCTCCGCGTACCCCTAAAATAGGCAATTTAGTTTCGCCAACAAATATTTCAATGCCCCCCGCATTCCCCGTACTAATGGTTATGCCAGGTTTCTCTGGTACAGTGTATTCTTCCTTAGTTTTCAAAACTTTCATGAAAATCACTCGTTTTGAATCATCCCGAACTTCAACCCAGGAAGGCTCTGTAGCCTTAATTGTAATTTTTTTGATGAGCTTGGGAGAGTTTTGGGCAGTTGGCTCCTTGGCTACTGGTTCAACCGGAGAGACGACCGTCGGCATGTTTTCTGGATAAATAATTTTTGGCATGACAGGTGAAGAATATTCTTTTGATACTTTTGGTTGCAACTCAATTGGGCTAAGTTCGGGTTTCAAAATATCCGGCACCGGCTCTGTTACTGCCAAAACAGGAGGCTGTTGAGGGAGTGCCGTTTCTGCTCCCATAATTCCAGCTAGCGGCGTTACGGTTGTTGAGGCGGGTTTTAAAAAGAGATAACCCCCTATAGATACACAAAGTATCAACAGTATTGATCCTGCCAGTGCATAATAGCTCGGTTCTTCTTCCGGACGCATGGGTATGGAAATTTGACTTTTTTCATAATCAGGAATATGAGGGGATTTACTAACGCGACGAATTAACTCTTCC
Source organism: Alphaproteobacteria bacterium (assembly GCA_016870095.1). NCBI lineage: Bacteria > Pseudomonadati > Pseudomonadota > Alphaproteobacteria > Alphaproteobacteria bacterium. The sequence goes on from VGCI01000002.1 coordinate 107,675, forward strand.
CCATCTAAATTTAATAGACGAGCGTAGGTCCTAATAAAACCTAAGATATAAACACGCCCAGGCAGATCCGCAAGTTGCCCTTCTTCCAAATCAATTAAATAGCGTTGGCGGATATGAATTTTTGAGGCAACTTGGGTAATGGTTAAATTCTGCTCTTTCCTTGCCTCTGCAAGGATTTGACCGATTTCTTGAAATGCTTCCAAAATATGGTCGTCCAGGTTTCTAATTGTTGATTCTTTTAATAAATTTGCAGACCCCATTTGTATTCCACCCCTGACATATCGCTGGCTTCTTAACACTTAGAGCAAAATTATCTATTTGATGCAATAAAGAAAAGGTAGCATAAGTAATTATGGAATCAATAACTTAAGAATTTTTCTCAGCAACAACCAGAATATTTCCCTCAACTCCCACAACGATAACAACTGCACCAATAGGCAAATCAGGCCCCTTAACGCGCCATTTTGAATCAGCAACTGTTACATGAGCATGTCCATTTAGAATAGGAGCATCCAAAACGATTGTTTCACCAATAAATTGTTGGCCTCGCCGATTGAGAAGCGGCAAAGATGTAGCTCCGCCTATCAAAGCTTTGCGAAGAAGTTTGCGGCCTACGACCGTCGAGACAATCGCAATACATCCAAATAGAATCAACTGTACAAAAACCGTTGTAAAAGGAAACACAAAAACAAGTGCTCCCAGAATTAAAGCCGCAATACCTACCCAAAGAAAAAAAGCACCTGGTACAATAATCTCAGCTGCAATCATGACCATACCAAAAATGACCCAATGCCAATACTCTAATATCATGTTGACTCTCCAACTGTTGGCACACTAGCTTTGACTTTTGAACGATTGACTTGACGTTCAGTTCCGCCATTATTTTTTTGATCCGCAAAAGCTTCTTTAGCGACTTCAGCTATGCCTGCAATAGAACCGATGACACTTGAAACCTCCATAGGCATAAGCAATAATTTTTGATTTGGTGAATGAGCAAATGCGTGCATAGCTTCTACATATTTTTGCGCAACGAAGTAATTAATAGCTTGAGCAGAACCCTTATTAATGGCATTAGACACATCAGTTGTTGCTTTGGCTTCTGCTGCCGCTAATCTTTCCCGAGCTTCCGCGTCCCTTTGAGCAGATTCTCGTCGACCTTCTGCTTCTAAAATCATAGATTGTTTAAGACCTTCACCTTTTAAAATACGCGCTTGCCGATCGCCCTCCGCCGCTAAAATTGCCGCCTGACGCTCTCCTTCGGCCTCTAAAATCAAGGCGCGCTTATCTCGCTCCGCCTTCATCTGACGTCCCATCGAATCAATTAAATCACGCGGAGGCTTAATGTCCTTAATCTCAATACGGGTCACCTTAGTTCCCCAGGGTGAAGTCGCCTCATCCACAACTGCCAAAAGTCGAGCGTTAATAACCTCACGATGGGATAACAATTCATCTAAATCCATAGATCCCATAACAGTACGAATATTCGTCATCGTCAGATTAAGAATTGCATTGGCCAAATTTGCAACTTCATAGGCTGCTTTTGCCGCATCTAATACTTGATAAAACACAATACCATCAACCGTAACTGCCGCATTGTCTTTGGTAATGACATCCTGAGATGGAACATCAAAAACCGCTTCCATCATATTAATTTTTGCCCCAATTCTATCCATTATCGGAACAATAAGGTGCAAACCAGGAGAGAGAGTCCGGGTGTAACGTCCAAATCGCTCTACAGTATATTCATACCCTTGAGAAACAGTGCGCACCGATCGTGCAACAATTAAAATAGCAAGCAATCCAAAAATACCAGCAATTATTTCACCCATTTTCGCTTTTCCTTAAGAATTTAATAATTTCTATATATTAAGACAATTGAACTTCAAGAAAATGTAAAATCATTTACAAAAATTATACAATTTTCTTATTTTAACATATTTTAATACAACCAGCAATCTATACTCAAGATTCATCTTAGAACTTGAGGAAAAATGAGGAAGAATTATTAAGTCGCGCCCCAATATCGGACGCGTCCTGTGTCCACATGGACAAAATCACTGTAACGGCCAACACCGCCAACTCGTAAAGCCTTTGCTGATGCTTGCACCTGGCGTAACGTTCGCCCCGGCACGTAAATGTCTGCCGCCTTTCCACTCATATGCAAGCTTCTTTTCGCAACGCCTGAGCTCCTTGCATTCAATATGGTGTTTGTTTTGGGGGACCGATACCCCGAAATCAAATGAAAGGGTTCAACTGTCTCCAGTTGCCTTTGAATTTTATGTAACATAAGTAATAAATTACGATCGATGTCATATACCGTGTGAGTTCGATGATCACGGAATAAATGATTAATTTCCTTTAATGCTTGAGGATCGTACTCTCCTCCCGCCCAGATAGTACATTTCTTGAGCGATTCCCCCGTATGGCGATTATAAAAACTTAAAAAAATATCCTGATCTTTCTTTAAAGGGGCAAAAAGATATGAGCCAAATGTCTTTGCCTCAGCGGATTTTGGAATTAACAATGTTGGTCCAGCAACAACACTTAAACCTGCACTTCCTGTAAGTTTTAGGAATAAACGACGGCTGAGATTTACCTCAGTCTTTTCAGGGGTAAGCGGGGATTTTTTATAAGTCATTTAACCGCCTTTCATCATTTAAGATTATATAATAACTTTAATGCTACTTTGTGTATTTGTCAAATTTGGGCGTAAAATTTAAAATAGGTACAGTGCGTAAATGATAAAAAGTAAGGATGATTTTTTATTTAAATTCACTAATCTTATAACAATAAAAACAAACAAAATTTAATTTAGTTTTTGAAGCTAAACTATTTTATAAACGTTCAGCATTTTATCTATTAAGTGCAATTTGTAGGTGAATGTAAATAATGGCGCCCTCTTTATAATTTTTTCTCATTTGCTAGCAACGTCGTTAGGCTTTTAGCCAACTCTTCCGGGCTGGCTGTATGCTGAAAGGACTTTAAGAAATGCCCTTGCCTGTCCATTAGATAAATTAAGGTACTATGATCCATCAAATAATCAGCCATTGTACCATCTGGCTTTGCCTTTGCAGCATAGACCTTGTAGCTTTTTAACACCGAATTAATTTGTTCTTGTGTTCCCGTGAGCATCAAGAATTTAGAATGGAAGTTTGTCGCATAAATTTTGAGATTCTCAACTGTATCTCGTTCCGGATCTATAGTTATAAAAATCGGGACGATATCATCTAAATCTCGACCCAGCAAATTTAGAGCTCCTGACATATTTTGAAGACCGAGGGGACAAATATCGGGACAAAAACTATAGCCAAAATAAATCAACTGATATTTTCCCTTAAATTCTGATGCAGTGCGTAAGTTTCCCTGCTGATCATACAGCCTAAATTCTCCCCCTATTTGAGGTATTCCCTTACCTGGATGATCTTGAAGACTTACATTCGACTGGTGTTGAATTTGATAGTAGACCAATAAAACGCAAGCTAAACCCAAACTTAAAGAAAAACTTGCCCACAGAAAAAGTCGATGTTTACGCATTTTTATTCTCCTTTTTATTTAGTCTTAACATAAAAAAACTATGTTGGCGTTAAATAAAACAAGATCAGCAAATCCAGGCATTACAAGTAAAAGGAAACGAACTTGCATGTTTAGTATGCCGATATTGCAGTCCTCGCAACAGAGGTAAAAAATATTAAACCTTTAATTAAACTGTATTATTTTATAAACTGCAATTTTATTATCAAAAATCTTTGTCAAAGTGTTGATTTTTAATTCTGATGGTGTTTATATAGCTTCAATATAGAGAGAAAAATTAAAAAGAAAAAAGAGAATACACTCTCAAGAAAAAAGGGGATAAAATAATAATAAATATTCCCTGCTTAACAATAAAGAACTGGAGATTTAGAAGTATAAAACAAATAATTTCTAGGAAAAAACAATAAAAAAATGAACATTTAATTTTTGAAAAATAATTTTTATTTGTAGAAATTAAAAAATATAGCCAAGTGTAGTTGTTTTGAGCTAGCTACACTTTAGCTATAATTTAAAAAAGATTTACTACTTATTTTGCTACTTGAAACAGCAAAAAAAATAAAAACCTAGCATAAATTGCTGACCTTCTAAAAAGACCCCAGAGACTAAATTACCAAGTCTACTCTCTCGAGTCTAAATAACCAACAGGAACATACAACTTGTCCAATTTTATTAGTAGCAAGAGAATTGCCATGTTAGGGATGCGTGATATTGTCGCACACCTAAAGTTGGTTACTCTTGGTTGCCTCATCCTTTCATGCCTAACACCCTTCACAGATAAAAAACTCGGAGATAGAACAGCCCCATTTTTTCTGATTTGCTCACTTCAACGCCTTATCTGCGGCGCATAGGGTGATCATTTGATTTCTTCATTCTTCACTAACTTCCTCTTTTCATGGGTGGATAGAGATGTTGGTGGAGTTGTTAATTTGCCTTACCCTCCCCTTTTGCTCATTGCCATATCTTTGGTCATTTTTCTCATGGTGGTGGCATTTTATATTGGCAGCTTATCCAAAAAAGTTAATGACTTAGCCAATGCCCTGAATGCCACACAATTAGCCTTAGCAAAGGAACAAAAAGTATCTTCCTTTGGCGCCCTAGCCGCAGCTGCAGCCCATGAACTTGGTTCCCCTTTAAGCACCATTTCTCTTGCAGCAAAAGATATTCTTTCCTCGCTCACCCCTGACAGCCCCTTAACGGAAGACATACACCTTATTATTAGCCAAGGAGAGAGATGCCGCGATATTCTAGCCGACTTATCTCGCAGTATGAGAGAAGGACCAGATCAAACACAACAAAGTCTCCCTCTATCCGCAATTATTGATAGGGCAGCTCAGCCTCATAAATTGCCTTATATTGGACTTACAATTCATAAAGATGCTCCTGATCCTGAACCCCATTTCTATGTTACACCAGACCTCATTCATGGCTTGGGTAACGTCCTTCAAAACGCCTTCCAATTTGCTACGTCCAACGTGAACGTAACCCTGAAATGGAACAAAGATAGTATTCAAGCTATAATCAAAGATGATGGTCACGGTTACCCCCCTGCCGTTCTTCCTCGACTGGGGGAACCGCAACCCGCTAAACATAAAGACGAATCACGAGCCGGAGAATACCAAGGAATGGGGCTAGGCTTGTTTATTGCAAAGACTTTATTGTCGCAGCGACAAGCAGAAGTCCATTTTTACAATGACGATGGGGCATGTTGTTTGATAAAGTGGCCTGGAACCATGCGGGTTGTGAATTTTGAAAAGAAGGATTAGGATAGAAAAAATCGAGATGATCACACGTATAAGGTGTGATATTCAAGAAGGGGAGCCAAATGATGTCCGATACAGACAATAACCTCGAAAAATCACTTCTTATAATTGACGACGATGCGCCATTGCGAGAGCGTTTAGCAAAAACAATGACGAAACGTGGTTTTATTGTATCCACCGCGGATAGTATTGCTCAAGCGCATGCTTCTATAAAATGGAATGTTCCCAATTACGCAATCGTTGATCTCAAACTCAATGATGGATCAGGGCTTGAAGTTGTCGACTATATTCACTCCGTGAATGACAAAGCCAGAGTTATTGTTTTGACGGGGTATGGTAATATTGCAACCGCTGTAACAGCAATAAAGCATGGAGCCACAGATTATCTTCCCAAGCCTGCCGATGCAGAAGCCATTGAACGCACACTAATGAATCTCTCTCCAGATCTTCCCCCACCGCCAACAAATCCTATGTCTCCAGATCGTGTAAAATGGGAACACATTCAACGTATTTTTACAGAATGTGGCAACAACGTCTCCGAAACAGCGCGGCAGCTTAAGATGCACCGACGGACCTTGCAAAGAATTTTAGCCAAACATGCTCCCAGAAATTAGAAAGACGCATCCTAAAAATTAGTTTTATTAGCTTTTGATTTTTAATTCTGGAAACAATTTTAGAACTTGTTCTACAGAGTTTCCCGCTTTCAATTGGTCAACCATAGCTTGTTTTGTTCCAGCGCTAATTTTGGTTAAATCAAGGGTGAATAATCTTGTCATCAAATCTTGAAGTTTGGAAATAAATCCGGGCCTACTTGCAACTTGCATGAGACCTAAAGCTTCTTGCATGCCATAAAACTTACCATCTCCTAAAGTTGCTGCTAAAACTTGCGGAATAAGAGGCCTTTCTTGCCTTTTTGCAAAAATTTCTAGAATATTCGCTGCTGATTTATCTTGAAGTTGACTCTCTTCAATCCCCAAAGCAGAAAGCGAGATGGAAAACATTTTTTGTGATACATTCGAAAATATAGGCAATATCGATTTTCCTCACACCTTAAACCCTTCCGATTTCAAAGCAGCATAAGTATGTCTCAAATCCAATGAATAACTTCCACTAATAAGATAAACCTGAAACGTGGCTTTTTCTTCAGCATTAAGGTCTTTAAATCTAGATAAAATTCGTGCCACTTTACCGTTTTCAATGTCACTCGAATCTAAATGGGCACAAGCAATAGGGCCTCTTGGTTTTCCCACATATAAGCCGACACAATCGAGTATATCTGGGGAATAAATAAGGCGATCTTCTTCCAAAGACACATCAGTAAAAACATTGGCTTTTCCCTGCTTAATTTCAATAATCTTACTGGGATTATGAGAATATAAGGCTATTTGAGACGGTGAAAATTTATGAAATTCTATGTTTGCACAGTTCCGAAGATGTTCAAGGTCGTCTCCCATCAAGTCTCTCATATGTTGATCACTGACAACAGTTAGGGTTGAGTGATCCAATAGAGAAATTGAAGAGAATGTTCTATCCTGCACAGCTTCGTGCGCATCAACTGTATACGTACATAAAATATTTTGTGATGCATTCTCTTGAGAAAAGGTCGTCATAGAAATTGCGGACCAGATAAAAAGAATTACAAAAGAAATGAAGAATTTCATAGAAAGTTCCTTAAAAAATTTATGATCCATAACTTAGCTATTAATAGTTTCCCAAAGAGCGATAGCAGCACCGGTAGGATCCATAAGAATGGCAAAGCGTCCCATACCCTCTACAAGGGTTGACCCCACTTTGACTTGTGCCCCCAACGTCTCGGATTTAATAATCATTTCATCAAGGTTGGCAACCAAAATATAGCTTAACCAATGAGGTGGGATTTTGCCCTGTTCCGAAGTGGGAATTTGAAGCATACCCCCAATGCCTTTTTCACCCTTTTTAAAAATGGTATAGGTCATATTTTTCATAGGATGCTCTTGGCTTGTCCAGCCAAAAAGTTTACAATAAAACTCCTGCGCTTGACCCGTATCTGAAGTCATCAATTCATTCCAACAAAATTCCCCATTTTCTGGCATATTCGTCATTTCTTTTCTTTCATAAATTAAAGTTTAATCAAACTTGAAGTAGCATAAAGTGAAGTTCACAGACAACAGGCGTATTGCCTCATATGCCCGTATATTATTCATCAGAATCATTGCCTTGATTCTTAATGGGTGAGGGTATTATCTCTAAATTTAATTGAGCTTCAATATCTGCTTGAAACAACGGGTCGCGAAAATGTGGAACATCATTATTTAAAGGAAAACTGCCTTGGCTCATCCTAAAATATTTACGTGCAGCACTCCTTCCCAGAAGAACCATACTATTTCTATAGCTTTCCGGAGCAAACCAACTTGTACTTATACTTGATTTATAAGCGCTATAATCTGTACGAACTTGTTTCCTTAAACTTTCTAAAAGCAGTAATTTAAGGCGAAGAATTAAATCTTGAGATGAGAGTGAGAGACGGGAAGCTAGTTCATCAACACGACGACTAAATTCACAGTATTTTATTAAATCTTCTTTTTGCTGTCTCCAACTCCACTTGACAAGTTGTACTTCTAAATCTTGATCACTAAAAAAAACCGCTACATCAATTTTTATGAGAGATTCAAACTGAGGGTCTTCTACAAAAGCTAAATATCTTTGCGGTGTCTCAAATTTTTTAAAGGCATGTAAAGCCCAGGCGTTAAAAACACCAACTTTTGCAGGATTCAACAATGCTGGGTTTGGTAATGCCTCCCCCTCCACATCTTGATGGCTATCTATGACGTCAGCATTTTCAGGAACGGGCAAACCTCCCCACAATAAGTCATGCACTTGCTTCGTGATTTCGCAATACTCTTGATTCCTTTGTGTTACTCTTTTGGCAACGACATCAAATGAACTCGTTGATTCAACAAGACTACCGCGCAAAAGAATCCGCCTCAGCATATCGGTAAAGGTTGTTTTTAATTGTGCTAAATTCGGATGAAGAGCTTTAATGCTATTTTGAACATCCATCAAGAACGACGCCGTCAATTCTTTATGGTCATAATTAAGGGTCGCTATCGCTTGTCTTATCTTGTCAGCATAATTTTCAAGCGCTACATCGCGATTTTCTTTTAATTTAAGCGCAACATGATATTCCAATACGAATAATTGAGTTTGTAACCAACGAAGCTGCTCAAGAAATTTTTTGTAAGTATCTAATTTTCTAAGTTCTTGCTCACTCGAAAATTTTTTATTAGGAATATGCTGCCAATTCACCAAAATTTGTTTACCTAATAAAAAACGGCCTCTTGCAACAGCTTCCAAATATTTTACAGCTTTATCTGTTTCTGAGAGTATTTTAACTTCACGGTAATCGCTTAAATCTCGATACTCTTGGGTAATTCTGGCGCTTGCCTCTTCGGCAACTAGGGGAAAAGTGCGAGGTTGTTTGGCCCCAACTCCTTGTGCAAGATACGCACCTAAAGGATTGGCAATATACTCAAATGCTCTAAATATAAAACTGACATATAGGCGTTGGCGGCGAGTTTCATTATAAAATGCAGCTTGAAGCTCAATTATTAAAGACTGAATATTATATCGCTCAAGAGCGTTTTGGAATCCCCGATTCGGTCCCCCCGTCTCTTCCTGATAGACAAGAGTTTCATTTATGTCGTCGAGATAATGTAACAAATCCGTTAATTTCAAAAGACTTAAGGTGCGAATCATCCAAAATTTAAGTTCTTCTTCACTTCTTTTGAGGGCAATATCCATTGCACCTTGTATTTTGACTTTATCTACCATTGAGATTAGAGGAGCTTGTCTTAAAGCTTCTGTTCGAATCACATATCCTCTTAATCGATCAAATCCTAATCTAGCCAAATCAAAAGCTTGTAGTAAGGCCCCTAAATAGTTTTGAGCATTTAGTTTGCCCAAAAAGTCACCTTGTTCAATGTTAAATTGGCCCAACATCACTTTTCTTTGTGCAATTGCAAGGCCATATCCTTGAACGCATAACTTAATAAGTGTTCGATCAAGAGGAGTGACATTTTCGGCGTACCAAGTTGCCCCTTTTGCCTGTAGGTTTTCAATAAAACCCCGAATAGCGCCTTGCAAATAATTTGACAGAACTCCATCGCCTATTTTGTCATCTACTGCTAAAGGCCGCTCAAAAACACCTAAGGGAAAATCACCTTGTGAATGAGTTATAAGCGCGCTTTGATATCCGGGAAGATGTTGGAATGAACGATCAACTTCCCCATATAATTCGTCTCGCCTTTCTTGGGAGGTTAATGTTGACTGATAAGTAAGGGAGGGGTGCAGGCTTGAGTCGCCATATCCGTTTTCTAACAATTTCAAAAGTGTTAAAACAGCAAGACTTTCCATATCATCTACTTATCCTTTTTGTCAGGACTTTGAGGCGTTCGGGCAACAAACCCACCCGTTATTGTACCCACTTGTTCAAGAATTTTTGCCCCATAATAATAAGTAACAAAGTCCTTTAACGTATCCCTCGATGCCCGAAATAGCCCAAAGAATATTGAGCCTGTTTCATGATAAGCATAGTAAAGATTTGTCAAAAATCCACACACAGAACAAACGCTTATTCCCAAAAGCAATTTATTTGCTGTTATTTCTTGATAAAAAATAGTTTTTTTCCCTCCCAAGACAGCAGCAACATGATTTTTATATTCTTTAAATCTTTCTTCTAAGGCGTTTAACGCGTCATCATGATGTGTTTTTAAATTATTTATTTCGTTAGCATGTAAAGTTGCTAATTCTTTAACAGTTTGTTCGAACTGCTTACGTTCTTTAGCACGCGCTACATCAGATGCTTCAACTCGCTCTACAAGCTGGCCAACTCTTTTCATCATCTCTTCTAGTTGTGACGACTCAGAACCTTGGGCTCCCCATACGGGCACGATAAGCATACTTAAACTGATTACAGTGAATCCCTTTTTTAAGGCCTTAAACATATCCATTTAATCCTTCTTTCCTTCAACTTTTTTCCAAGAACTTAGTCGATAAATATATTATGATCTTTGGCAAAACAACTCAAATTTTCCCTTGGGTTGACAAGAGAAAAGCTACAAAGTTCAGCCATATAATTAGAAACCTCCTGATAGTTTAGGCTACGAATCATTTTTTTTACAAGAGGCACGGCCGGCGCAGACATGGAAAAATTGCGATAACCAAGACCAATTAAGGCCAATGCCTCTAGAGGACGACCCGCCATTTCACCACAAACGCTGAGAGGAATATTTGCTGATGCACACTGGTCTTGAATAGATTTTAATAGTCTTAAAAATGTAGGAGAAAGGACATCATATCGCTCGGATAATTTAAGATACTCGCGATCAATAGCATAGAAGAATTGGAAAAGATCATTGCTGCCTACGGATAAAAAATCAACATCAGAGAAAAGATGGGGCAGTTGATAAACAAGAGAAGGAACTTCAATCATCGCCCCCAGTCGAATTTTTTCAGGTACCGGATTTCCTTTTTTTCTTTCTCTTTCTATTTCATTTTCAAGAACCTCCCGAGCGGCCTTTACCTCACTAGCTTCTGCAACCATAGGCAACATGATGCTTAATTCTGTACCTTCGCATGCACGAATTAACGCCCGCACCTGATAACGCAATAAAATAGGCCTATCATAAGCCAAGCGCGTTGGTCCCTCCTCCTTAAGTGAATTGCCAGCTTTTAAACGCTCTAAATAAGGTAAAACTTTATCTCCTCCCACATCGAGAGTTCGGAAAGTTACCGGATAACGACCTGCTCTTTGGATAATTTCTTTATATAATGTAATTTGTTCATTTACAGTCGGTAGGTTAGGTCGCATCATAAAAGGAATTTCCGTGCGATATAAACCCACTCCTTCTGCGCCAGATTTATTTATATAATCAACATCTTCAACTAATCCAGCATTTAAAAAAAGCGAAAGGGTAATCCCATCCAACGTTTGGGCTGATAAATACGTTAAACTTTCCCAGTTGGGATCTTCTAAACTCTTTTTATGAGTCAATGATTCCCAATCAACACTGTTAATAATTTCGGTGGTGGGGCGAATATGTACACGACCTTCATTGCCATCGACAAGAATATAATCTCCCGAATTTATTTTATGAATTGACTTGTTCATTCCCCCGACAACAGGGATACCTAAAGAACGTGCTACAATTGCTACGTGGGAAGTTTGAGATTGTTCAACAAGAATGAGGCCCGCCAAGCGAGATCTATCATAATCTAATAATTCTGCAGGACCAATCCGGTCGGCAATAACAATAATTGCGGAATTATCCTTACTCGTTTTCGACACTTCTCGTGAGGGGCTTAAATGTCGTTTTAGACGGGTAGATAAATCTTCAAAATCACTGATCCGCTCTTGCCAAAGAGAGTTTTTTTTCTTGGTTTTTAACTTTTCACTAATGGATTGAAGTGTCTGATCTACAGCGTCAAGTGCGGATGTACCAGAGTTAACTTTATCGATCAATTGGCGGTGCCAGTGGGGATCTTTAGCGAGCATTAAATAGACATCTAATATGTCGCGAGAGGCTAAAGAAGGGGGAATATGATAAGTCTGAGTTGCTAAAGAGGCAAGGGCTTGTTGGTCTATAAGACTTTGAATTTCATCAGCTAAATTTGCCAATGCTTGATGTAATTGAGCTAATTCTTCTTGTGTTTTTGGTTGGGGTAAAGGTCGCCGATTTGTGGCTAGATGAGATTGAAAGCCCGGATGTAAAAAAGCATACCCAAGCCCAATTCCTGTATTGAGGGTAACCCCATCAACTTGAAAGCTGGTTTTCTTTTTCTTTTTAACCTTACTGTCTTTCACCATTTATGTGTTTAGCCTGGAAATCAGTGGTTGCTCCCTTAACTTCTTTGCTCTCACTTTTGCTTAGGATATAGGCATTAGCCTGAGTAATTAATTCTTGAATAATTTCACCGGTTGTTTGCTCTTGAGTAATCATACCTACACTTTGTCCCGCCATCAGGGAGCCATTTTCGACATCACCATCCACAACTGCTCGTCGCAATGATCCTGCCCAAAAACGTTCCACCTCCAATTGAGCTTGCTTCAAGTCCATTTCTCCTTCATCAACCCGACCGATCATTTCCTTTTGCTTTTCAAAAAAACGACGTGTGGCATCATTAGCTAAGGCCCGCACAGGAATGACTGGAAACCGGGGGTCTAACTGGACGGAAGACACAGCATCACGGGCATTTGCCCGAATAAATGCTTGTTTAAATCGTGCATGCGCTTGGGACTCGATTGCACAAACAAAACGAGTTCCCAATTGAACGCCAGAAGCTCCCAATTCAAGATAATTTACAATCGCTTCTCCACGCCCAATACCACCCGCAATAAAAATGGGAATCTCACGAATAAAGGGAAGAATTTCTTGAGCCAATACACTGGTAGAAACGGGACCCACATGTCCTCCGGCCTCATTCCCCTCAATGATAAGAGCATCAACACCCATCTTCACCAGCTTTCTCCCAAACCCTAAAGTGGGAGTAAAGCATAAAACTTTTCCGCCATAAGCTTTCACACTGGCAATAGCCGAAGCAGGCGGCAAGCCTCCCGCAAGAACAACGTGCGTCACTTGATTTTTAGCACACACTTCAACCAATCGGTCTAAATCAGGATGCATTGTAATCAGATTGACACCAAATGGGCGCTGAGTCAGCTTAACAGTCCCTTTAATTTCTTCATCCAACTGTTCAGGCGACATAGCCCCTGAAGCTACAACACCAAAGCCACCTTCATTCGAGATTGCTGACACCAAGTGGCGATCAGATACCCAAGTCATGGCCCCGCCTAAAATGGCATATTCTGTTCCAAGAAAAAAACATCCACGTTGCCATAATTGTTGTAAATTCAACTTAAAACTCCTTATCCAAACCATAGGCACTATGAAGGGCTCGCAATGCTTCTTCAGCCACTGACTCGTCTACTAATACACTGACTTTGATAGCAGAGCAAGAAATCACCTGAAGAGATATCTTCATATCAGCCAAAGTTTTAAACATCAAGCTTGCAATTCCCAGACGTTGTTGTAAGCCAACACCCACGACCGTAATCTTGGCAACATTTGGATCTAGGATCAAGTCATCATAGGATAAATGTTTCATTTGCTGCAAAGCATCTACAACTCGAGGTATTTCTCCCTTAAGAACAGTAAATGTTAAATCCGTATAATCATCTAAAGATACATTTTGAACAACCATATCGATATGAACGTTTGCTTCACTCAAAGTTTCAAAAATACTTGATACGGCCAAAGCTTCATTACGAACTTTTTTTAAGGTGAGTCGTGCTTCATCTCCCCGATGAGTAATACCGCTAACATGGGCCGAATCAGAAAGCATTTTTTCAGGGACAATTTCTGTTCCTCTTTCTTCGTGAAAACTCGACAACACACGAACGCGGACTTGATGGTTCATCGCTGTTTCAACGGATCTTGTCTGCAAAACTTTTGCGCCTTGAGCACTCAGCTCAAACATTTCCTCATAAGTAATTTCTTTTAACTTCTGGGCTTTAGGAACAATTCGAGGATCAGCCGTATAAACACCTGTAACATCTGTATAAATATCACACCGATCCGCCCTTAAGGCTGCAGCAATAGCAACAGCGGTAGTATCAGATCCTCCTCGACCCAAAGTCGTAAGACGCCCTTGAGATGTCAATCCCTGAAACCCTGCAATGACAGGAACAAAACCTTGTTCCCAACACTGTTCGAGACACGTGGGATCGATATCTTGAATGCGTGCATTACCATGATTTAAATCGGTAATAATAGGAATTTGCCACGCCAAAAGAGAGCGAGCCGGAATACCAATTTGTGCCAAGGCTAAAGCCAGCAGTCCACTCGTGACTTGCTCCCCAGCGGCAATAATAACATCATATTCTGCACTTTGAGCATGACCGACTAAGCTTGTCGCATATCCAACTAAACGATTTGTAACACCTGCCATAGCCGAAACAACAACAGCTACTTGATGGCCTGCGTCAATTTCACGTTTTATTTTTAAAGAGACATTTTCCAGGCGTCCAATATCCGCCACGGACGTTCCTCCAAATTTTTGAACAATACGTGCCATTTTCCTCGCGATATTTTTCGTGTAGTCTAGTAGGTTTAAGATAATAGAGATTTAGAATACTCTTAACCCTTCAAGGACAGACAATCAAGAGATGACTCAGTATACCTCCCCATATTCTTCCATAGATGCTTCAGAAATTCAACGGTTTAGCAAAATTTCATCCAAATGGTGGGAAGAAAATGGCCCCTTTAAACCTTTACATCAACTGAACCCAACACGTATCCAATATATTCGAGACTGTCTCACCACTCATTTTCACGTCGACGCTAAAATGAGTAAACCATTAAAGGGGCTTACCATTCTTGATATTGGCTGTGGGGGAGGCCTTGTGGCTGAACCTTTAACAAGATTAGGCGCCACAGTAACAGGGATTGATGCCAGCGAAGAAGCCATTCATGTGGCAACAGCTCATGCAGCATTGATGGAGTTACCCATTACCTATATATGTACTTCTGCTGAAGAGCTCCTCCATCAAAAGAAAACCTTTGATGGTGTCTTAGCCCTTGAAATTGTGGAACATGTCGCGGACGTATCTGGATTTTTATCTACATGCACTAAGCTGCTTTCTCCAAAAGGAGCTCTCATTTTATCTACTTTAAATCGCACTTGGAAAGCCTATGCTTTGGCTATCATCGGTGCCGAATACATTTTGCGAATGCTGCCCAAAGGTACGCATGACTGGCAGAAGTTCCTAAGCCCAGCTGAACTTGCGGCTTTATTGCGCCCCCTCGATTTTTCTTTTGTAAATTTACAAGGATTATCTTACGGCCCGCTAACCGGCCGTTGGAATTTGTCTAAAGATCTAGACGTAAATTATTTGGGATATGCAAAAAGAGGACTATAAAAATGTATAATATATCTTATGTTTTTATGAGACTATCCCACTTATTCGAAACCAAGGATTTGCCCGCCATTTTCTCTAAAATTCGCAAAGGAGCTTGATCCGGCTGTTGCATAGCTTCCACAGGGAGATAAAAAGTCTGCTCTAAAATAAATTGCCCCGATAATGCCGCATGAGAAACTTTGTCGGTCATGACAATCCAACTACTCCCACTAGGAAAAGAAAATTCCTGCGCTGAGATAGTTTGTTGATAAGCAATATCACCCTTCATCGTATCGTGTATTTGGAGCATGAAGTGATCATATAGCGAGCGAATTCCTTTTGTTATACCTAGCTTTTGTAAAATTCGAGGATTTATCCATTGCTTATGTCGAATTTGCGGCAAGAATCTAGCGGCAACATTTTCAAAAGGTTCACCCAACTTCCAAATACGAGGATGAAGAGGATGAATATTTGAAAAAACACGTAATAAACGAAGTCCTTGGACAGGTCTAGACGCAAAAGAGTCCACATGGATTCGTGTATCGTCTTTTCGATAGGATGCCACTTTACGTCCCTCAATCGCCATAGGTCGAAAGCTGGTTCGCCCCCAACGAAGCGATTCTTGATAAAAGGGAAAAAAAGATTCAATTAGTTTGCGGGCTTGATGAGCGAACCGGGTCATCATCTCCTGAAGCTGAACAAACTCAAAATTCTCGCATTGACTGCCCCGTAAAATAGATGTTTGCATATCCAAACTAATATTTTTTGATTTGGGATCTGCGCAATCAGCCGTTAAAAATTTTTTCTCAAAAGGCAATAAGTCAAATTTTAAATGAGGGAGAAAAATCACGTCTCCTCTTTCAATATCTGCAAGAATTTTTTGTTGAATATTTGTCGTAGGTGCAGCATCCCAGGAATTACTCTCCAGTTTCACAATCATTTCAACCTCCGTTATTTATTTTTATCACCCTTTTAAGATATTTGGAAATCCACTCCGTTCAGCAACTTCTTCATAATCCTTTAATTTTCCTTCAAATAAGGCACTTTGGGTTGCATTTGCAACAACAAAAATATGGGTTGCCACTGTGTCAATAAATGAACGATCATGGCTTACAAACAAAATTGTCCCTTTAAAATCCGCTAATGTTGAAGCCAAAATATCAGCGCTGGCCATATCTAAGTGGTTTGTTGGTTCATCAAGAATCAGGAAGTTGGCTTGTTTCGCAAGTAAGCAACATAAACTGACGCGATTCTTTTCACCTCCTGACAGAACACTCACTTTTTTAAATACATCGTCCTTCTGCAGTAGGAATTGGCCAAGTAAACTGCGCACATTTTGCTCGGTAAGTTCTCTGTTGGCTTCTGTCACACTTTCCAATGCCGTTGCATTGGGTTTCAAACCATCCAAGTGATTTTGAGCGTGATACCCAAGCATCACATTATGACCAAATTCCAGTACACCATCAAGAAGCGGGAGACTGTTTGCTAAAGTTTTTACTAAAGTAGATTTTCCCACACCATTCGCACCAATAATAGCAATGCGTTGACCTCTTTGAATGGATAAGCTTAAATTCCGCGCAATGGGGGACGCATATCCAACGGTTGCTTTTTGCAATTTAAGAACATCTTTGCCACTTGCTGCAGCAATTTTTAAACTTGCTGAAATAACTCTCTGGGCTTTGGGAAGATTCAACGCATTTTCGACTTCTCGCAATTTCTCAATTTGTTTGACACGACTTTGGGCTTGCGCAGCTTTAGCAGCCGAGGCGCCAAATCGATCAACGAATTTCTGAAGATGAGCTTGCTTTTGCTGCAATCCTTTAGCTTGTGCCTCTGTTTGCAAACTTGCCAATTCATATTGAGTTAAAAATTGATCATAGTTGCCAACATAAGGCGTTAATGAGCCATGGGCCAAATGAAGAGTAATGGACGATAGCCGATTCAATAAAGCTCTATCGTGAGATACAAATAAAAGTGTCCCCTCAAAGCTTTGCAAAAAGCTCTCTAGCCAAACCAAACTTGGCAAGTCTAAGTGGTTCGTTGGTTCATCGAGAATCAAGAAATTCGGGTTGTTTACGAGAATTTTGGCAAGTTCAAGGCGCATACGCCATCCCCCGGAAAGCTCAAGAGGAGATTGGTCAAATTGTTCGAGGGAAAAACCCAAACCGACTAAATATTTTTTTGCATCAGATTCAACTTCATAACCCTTTAAGGCTTGAAATTCCGCCTCAGCTTTATCATAGGCTTCGTAAAGTTCATCTGTATAGGATGCTTCCATTTCTGCCAGATATCTATCGCGCACCAATCCAACAGCTTTAACGCGGACAGCTCCTTCAAGGCACTCAGCCAAAACCGTAGATGCTGGATAAGAGCTAGGTTCCTGAGGCAAATATCCCAAAACCAAACCTTTAGGTCTAATGATCGTTCCTTCATCCGCCTCGTCTAAGCCACATAAAATATTCAATAATGTTGACTTGCCTGCACCATTATCACCTACCAGGGCAATATGCTCTCCTTGGGGAAAATGATATGAGACATCATCAAGGACAGATTTGCCGCCCAAACGTTTTACAAGATTTTGAATATAAATCATAATACAATTCCTGAAAGAACACTCTTTGCTCTTAGAGTAAAGCCTAGCAAAGAGGGAGTTATTCAATTTTAGTGGGTATACCGAAATAATCGATTATTTAGGCACACGGTGTTTTTCAGCCGTGTGCGAGCCTATCTTGCGATGACATAAACTCGGCGGAACATCATATATTTCCTACTTTCACACAATTACATTACCTTTTATGTGGGTTTCTTTTAAAATTTGTCAAGAGGAGGCAGAAATTTTGGCATAAATAGTACCTTAACAATTTAATAAAATTAAGAGGTTTTAGGGTTTTAAAAAATTGGTCGCGGATTGCAGGCTCCGCGTAGCCTCTAGATTTACTTTTTTCTACATCCATTTCGTCTTAACATTTTGAATTTAAGATATAGAATTCAGTTTTTCTGATTGCTAAAACTTATTGTTACTTCCCTTCATCCTACTCAAAATTAGGGGTAGAAATAAGTTTTCAACACAATAAGCACTATGGGGTGAATTGGAAAAAAATGCTGTCAGTCTTAAATCCTACAATGAAAAGATAATTAAACAACAATTTCCGGAATTTCATTCATTCCCAGTGTTAAATTAACCTGACCTTTAGACTCAAAAAGAAACGTAATATCTCGAGGATAATAGCCCGTTTTACGCTTAACGTTCGAAAGATATTTTTCCACTGTTTTATGTGAGACAGATAATATTCTTCCAATTTCTTTATAAGATTTTCCTTTTAAAAATAATTGTAATGAAAAAAATTCTAGAGCTGTCAAATATGTTTCGCCAGAGATTCCTTTTGTTAAATATTGGCCCTTAAGCCCTCCCAAACATATTTCTTGAGGATTGTGAAAGTTTTGATGAGATGGTATCAACAGGGGGTGTTCAATAACTTGCTTGATAATATTTTTTCCAACCCGCACGAAATGATCTGAAAACGTCTCGAAACCCGACAAACAACTTATATAAGAAGAGGCTGTTAAGGGAGCCGTATTGGAATCTGCAAAACCAAACATTTCGAAATAATCATGATAGCGTCTCACAAGGGAAAAGCCACTTCCTAATCCGTGTTTTTGAGCTAATGCGATAACCTCTTTTGGATATTTATCATTCCACCAATATGAATAAGTTTGCAAAGATTTATACTCTTCGCCAAATCCAAGACTAATAGGCAGTCCCTTTTCTAACAAATCTAGAAAGAAGTCCCCATGAGAGAAGAGGGCGCTAACAGAACCATCTAGAGATCCTCTAAGATAAATAAAATATTTAATCCCGGTATTGAAAAACAGATCTTTGACAATGAATTTCACTTGATCCGTAAATGAGCGTGAAAAAGAAATATTTTCAAAGAATGGATTTGTAGACATTAAGAACCTTTCAACAAATCTATGACTCTCAGCAGTCAGAATAAAAGCTCCCTATTATTCGACTTTATAGTCCTGGTTTGTAACCTTAATATCAGGCTGCCGCCATTTTGAATGACTTTACAAAAAGCTCATCAAATGTCAGACCTGTTCGTCTCTTGAGCCGGGCAAGATGTGTTTCTACCGTTCGAGGAGACATTGAAAGATTTGATCCAATATCCTTATACGATTTACCCTCTCGTAGTAATTGCATACATAAAAGTTCATAAGTGGTAATATAATCTTTGTACCCAGACCCAAGATCAATTCTCCCCGACCGCTCCGGTAAATAGAGTAATTCTGGTCGAATTGTTAGATTAATCACAGGAACAATATAACGCTCCCTTTCCATTTGCTTAATAAGGTGCTCTGCCATTTTTGGAAATTTTTCCATAAAAATTTTAAGATCATTAAAATTCTTTAAATGCCAAGAAACGGGAGAAGGATGGAATTCAGACATGGCCAAGGCATAGCAATCATAGTAATCTTTGTGACGATCAAAAATGGATACTCCATGATGGAGATAGTGTTTATCTCGCGTTAAAAAAATAAGGTCTTGGGGTAAAAATTCATCCCAGAAATAAACCAATATTTTTTGAAGAGAAATGGGATCCTTATAGGGAACTACCCTTTTTGTATTTTCTATAAAATCGAGTAAAAATGATGAATTGTTTGATAATATAATGGAAGAACCATCTTTAAAATTTCTGCGAAAATGAAAGTAAGAATAACCGAGGTTTAAAATAAAAGGTTCAGCAATTTTTCTGACTTCTTCGTCATATTTGAAAAATGTATATAAATTTTCGCAAAGCATTAATACGACCTAACTTTATTCTTATTTTTGAATCTTGATCAAAGGAAGTGTGACTGTCCACATAGCCAAGCATTATCAATTATATTTTATACAAATTCTCCTCAACCTTAGACTTAGCATAGGCTCAATTTAAGATTGTAAGGCATTTACCCTACGGCTTCAAATCTTCCGTAGTTATAACAACTGACAACTAAAATGCCTACCTTGAACAACACCCATTGACGCCCCTATAAAATTTTTGTGATCCTTGAGAAGAAATCAATATTGTTCTTAAGGTTATCATGATCACGACTTACGTCGCCATTGGAATTGGGGGAGCTCTGGGAACCATGTCTAGATATAGCTTGGGAAGGGCCTTACCAAGGAATATATTGACTCACTTCCCTTTACAAATTTTTCTCGTCAATGCATTGGGGTGTTTTTTAATGGGAATTATCATTGAATATATGGCTCTAAAATGGTCACCTTCTTTTGCAGTCAAATCTTTTATAACAACTGGTTTTCTAGGTGGATTTACTACATTTTCAGCTTTTACTCTTGAATTTGCTTTGTTGATTGATAAAGATCTTCCCTACCAAGCAATCATTTATGCTGTTTCAAGTGTAATGGTAAACATCCTTTGTTTTTTTGTAGGTATTCGCCTAGTACGTTTCATCTTTTCTTTAAATTTGCCGATACCCTAATAAATTTTTATAAAAAAAGGAGCAGATCCTTATAGCAAATTTAAATTAAAATAAAATATATATTCGACCTATGACTTTCAGCTACCAAGATGGTAATAAATACTATGCGATTGAATAAGATCGACGAAAATAAATTAGAACAAATAAAACCAATTCCTCTATTAAAAATATTGACTACAAACCTGGCGAAAAAGCCAATGCCCTCATACGCCTAACTATCGAGGCGCTTAAAGCTAAATTGTGGGCTGTTAAACTTACTCACAGTTCTCATTAAAAGTTGTGAGCGATTGTTAGTTTGCCTGTCCCCGCCAAACCAATTAAATACAATACAATAGGTGGGTAGTTTTTTATGTCCATTATATTCCTCCAAGACAAAGCGAGCGAGGCGGATAAAAGAGGATTTATCCCCCTTCTCCTTCGCTAGCTTTTAGCATTTTCTCAGCTTCATCTAAGGAAGATTTGACGGAAGTAGAAACAGAATTTTTTGGTTTGAAGTCCTCAATGGGTTGGGGTACATCTGAGAGTGCTTCTTCACTCCCCATGGTCACTTCTTCTGTTTCTGGATCTGCTTGCTTTAAGGGATCTGCACATTGTTTTGTCGTTGAATCTGGACATATCAAATGACAATTATTGGCCACTTGTTCATCCAAACAATGTTTTTTTGTACAAGCGGCTTTGCAAAATTTTTTCAATTTATCAAGTGACGCACATATTTTGCCCGAAGGTAAGTGGAACCATTTTTTATGGAACTCTTCCCCTTGACGAAATCCTTCTAATAACTTTGCTCGCTTTCTTTTGGCTTTTTCTTCTTTAGCAATTTCCGCCTTAGTTTTCTTTTTTTTACTATCGCTCGGAGACTGCAGTTGAGAACGAACGGGGGGAGCCTCATCTTCATCGGAAGTCATTTCCTCGTCGTCATCTAAATCGGGATCATCTTCACCCATTATTGGATTTTCTTTTTTCTTTAGGGGTGGTTTGGATGAAGGTTTTGCCTGTAGCTTAACCGCAGTAGCAGGAATTAATTTATTAACTTTTGCTCTTTGCGTTATATATTGGACCTGGTCAGTTTGTGCCGTACACTCTATTGCGCCCAATAAAAAAGACACGAGTGTCAGCACCATAAAACTTAGTCGTATTTTCGAGGCCTGCATATAAATAGTCCCATTCCTCATCAAAACTCAATTAGCCATAATAATAACGAAATTATATCCTTATCAAAAGAATAAACGAGAAAACGTGGGATATCAATCTCGGAAAATAGGCTCTTCTCTTGCAGCATTCCATCACATTCAGTATATATCGAGATACAATCACAAGAGGAAAATATAATGAACTCATCTCTTCTTACTCCTCTTCGCATTGGCACGCGAGGCAGTCCTCTTGCCCTCACACAAGCAAATATTGTTTTGAATTTATTAAAAGAGGTGCATCCAACAGATCCCGCTATTCAAAATGCTGTTTTAATTACTGTGACCACAACAGGAGATCGCATCCGAGACCGACCCCTTTCTGAAATTGGGGGTAAAGGATTGTTTTCTAAAGAACTTGAGCTATCCTTACAGGCCAATGAAATTGATTGTGTCGTTCATAGTTTAAAAGATATGGAAACAGTTCAATCCAGTGATTTGACATTGTGTGCATTTTTAAATAGAGAAGATGCCCGAGATATTTTGCTTAGCCCCAGAGCCTCTTGCTTAAAAACTCTCGCTCCCGGGAGCATCGTTGGCACATGTGCACCCCGCCGCGTTGCTCAAATATTACACCATCGACCCGATCTTCACTGCATTCCTCTGCGTGGCAACGTCGACACACGTATCCGCAAACTTCATGAGGGAGGAATGGATGCAATTATACTTGCCTTAGCTGGCTTGAAGCTTTTAGGGCGCGAAGATGAAGCCACATATATTTTTTCCGAACAAGAAATTCTCCCCGCAATCGGTCAGGGCGTCTTAACCCTTCAATGTCGGAAAAATGACACAGTTACGAAAAACTATCTAATGCCCCTCAATCATAAAGGTACTGAGCGTTGCGTGACTGCTGAACGCGCACTACTTTTCAGCCTGGGCGGGAATTGTCATACCCCTATCGGGGGTCATGCCACCATTCAAAAAGATGGTCACATTCGCTTAGATGCTCTCATTGCATCCCATTGTGGAACAACTGTATATAGGACAATCCAAATTGGTGAGGACGCCAATGATCTCGGCCAATCAACCGCCAAAATTTTGAAAGACATGGGTGGGCCTAGCTTTTGGAGTGATTTATGCATATCTTAATCACCCGACCCCAAGAAAGTTCTTCTGCTCTTCAAGACAAACTTCAACGCCTCGGTCATCACGTCATAAACGACCCGTTGATTCATATTGTCCCGCGAAACCCAAAAATCATCTTCGAATCTCTCCCCCCATCTTTTGAGGCGATTGTCACCACATCTCAACAGGCGATAATTTGTTTGTCAAAAATAATAGAACGTCGCGACTTTCCCCTTTGGTGTGTCGGAATTGAGTCCGCTAAAGTTGCCCAAGATTTAGGATTTCAAAATATCCACTGGGCTGAAGGTTCCGCTCAAAATTTATTGACTCAATTGCTAATAAGCATCACACCGAATTCTCCTCATCCCATAATTCACTTATCTGGCGATGTGATTCGCTTAGATATTGCAAAGTCTCTACAAGAACAAGGGGTACAAGCCCAAAGAATTATTGTTTATTCAACACAAGAGGCAACAGCTTTCAGCACGGAAACGAAAAATGCCTTGGAGACATCGATTCTAGATGCTGTGCTTTTCTATTCGCCCCGTACAGCACATATTTTTCAAAATTTGTGTCAAGCGAGTCAACTTGAAAAGTTCTGTCACTCCATTAAAGCCGTATGTTTAAGTGATGCCATTAAAACGGTAATTGGCAAATTACCTTGGCAAAATATTCAAGTTGCAAAAAAAACAACAACAGACGATTTACTAATTGCGCTGATGATGGCAGACTAACGATGATTTTAGAATAACTTGTGGAGGTTTTTATGAAAGAAAAAGGCCAACCCCCGATCAAAAAAGATGCAAGCGCTGCAGAGAGTACACCGTCCACATTGCGTCATCGTGGTTTTCATCGGTATTTGATCTCCTTTTGCATTATTCTGGCGACAGGTATTTTAGGCATGGCTATTTTCCTTCTTCCCGCCTCTGTCATGTCCAATAAGCCTAATATTCATGATTTTGCCCTTTTAAAGAATCAAACAGAAATACTTAATAATCGCGTTGATTCTTTAGAAGCAAAGAGTAAAGAACCCCTTTCCCCATCCTTAGAATCTGAGCGTCTTAAAGACTTTGACACGCGACTCTCATCTCTAACACAACAATTAGAGACGTTCAAAAACCAGCCAAAAGTTGAGGTAACAGCTCAAGAAATAGAACGAACGAAAAATCTTGATAAAGATATCCAACGCCTTGGTGAAAGTCAAAAAATCCTGAAGTCACATCTATTGTTTTGGCGATTGCGAACACAAATTTTATCAGGCGCCCCTTATACTTCTGAACTCAGTGATTTTAAAACCACGACACAAGAAATTAAAGACCTATCAATCCTTGAAAAATACGCCAATAAAGGGCTGCATGGTCTTAAAGAAGGTGAAAAGACCTCACAAACATTCCTTGAAAATACCAAAGGGTCCTGGTGGAGTCGGTTCAAAGCCATGGGAACTTCTTTTATTCGAATTGAGAAGATTGACGAAACCGAATCCTTAACCCCTGAACCTTTCTCAGGACATCATGATATTGAAAACGCTCTCAATGAGATTGATCAAACATTGACCCACAAACTTAAAAATCTATCCTTATCCTCCTCTTCGACACCCCATTCTGGAGATCAGCTATGATGGTTCATTTCTTACGCGGATTTATATTTTTTCTTAAGTTGAGCATTCTTGTTATTCTCGGCGTGCTGCTCGCTCAGAATCCTGGAGAAGCAGATCTCACATGGTTTGGTTATCGAATTGACATGAGTATGGGAATAATGCTTGCCGGAACATTATTTGGCGTTGCAACTCTCCTTCTCCTTATAGGAGCTTGGCGCGCTTTGTGGCGACTTCCTATCCTATGGGCAGAGCGCCAGAGGAACCGCCGAATTCGTAAAGGGCAAAGCGCATTATTCGAAGGACTGAGTGCTATTGCTGCCGGAGAATTTCTTGAGGCACGACGTCTTGCAAAACGAGCGTTAACCTTAAATTCCCAACAACCCCTCGCTCTTCTTCTTTCCGCACAAAGCGCATATATGTCGGGAAAATTTGAAGAATCAAATGCTCATTTTGTGCAAATGAGCAAGAATCCTGAAACAGCTTTTTTGGGATTGCGTGGCCTCATTCTACAAGCTCATCACACCAATAATTGGGAGCAAATGCGACAATTGCTTCAAGAAGCTATGACAATGCGACCAAAGTCTCCCTGGGTTCTCCAACAACTCCTAGAACTTGATCTTCGTTTGGGCGCATTTGATAAAGCCAGTATGATTGTTGAACAAATGCAACTACGTCACATTATTACAAAACCAGAAAGTCGTCGTCGACATGCTTTGATTCATTGGATGAAAGCAGAAGCGGCAGAAATAGCGGGAGATGAAGGGCTATTCCTTCAAACTGCTGCCAGTGCCCACTATGAAGCGCCAGAAATTTCAACAATCGCTGTGGGGTTAGCAAAACACTATCATAAGATTGGCAAAACATCTAAAGCGCAAAAAATTCTTATGGGTGGCTACGCTCATTGTCCTCATCCTAGCTTTGCCGAACAATTATCTATTATAAATTCGGACATGAATTCTCTTGATCAATATCGGGAAATTGAAAAGCTTGTTGAAGGGGCACCTAATCATCCAGAATCTCTATATATTCTTGCAAAAGCCTCTCTGGCTGCTAAATTATGGGGACAATGTCGACATTATCTAACTCTCTTAAAAGGAATTCAATATACCCAACGTGTCTGCAACCTTATGGCACTAGTTGAAGAAGCTGAACATCCTCATCAAGCCAATCACGCTAAAGAGTGGTTGGAAAAAGCGTCGTCTGCACCTTCTGATCCCATGTGGATATGCAACAGTTGCCAAATTACTTTACCCATTTGGCATCCCGTTTGTCCGTCTTGTGAAGCGTTTGATCAGGTAAGTTGGCAGACTCCCGGTCTTTCATCTACGAATCCCAAAGAAACAACACCTTTATTAGGATAGTTTTGTGCCGTCACTAAAAAAATTCTAATTTTCTGATGAGAAATTTATTTAAAAAGACAAAAATTCATTTTCCCTCTTTCTCTAAGATTTTATATGGATTATACAAAATAGGTATAAGTTCAAATTTTGGGATAAGTCTTTTAAAACCTACATGGTTTTTTAAGAGAATTGTGTAAGAGAGTTTGCACGAAAAGGGCTTTTAAAGGGAATAGCTTATGCTCGCACCGAATCTTCCTATTGACTCGTCCCACCCTCATCATGACCTATGCTCATTTGATATTTTTCAAGGCCCTCTGAAAGAAAATTTTGAAAGGATCACGCGCCTAGCAAAAAATTTATTTGACGTGCCCATCGCAACCGTAAGTTTTATAGATGAAAATTCTAAACAGTTTAAGACCCTTTTTACAGAAGATCTTATTAACCCCTCATATGGAATCTCCTTTTTCGAACATGTAGTGAATCAAGACGAAATTTTCGCGGTCCCCGAAACATTTTTAGATGAACGTTTCTGCAATAATCCTATTGTTTTGGGAAACCCCAACGTCAGATTTTACGCAGGTTGCCCCATTCAATTGAATCATCAAAAATTAGGAACAATTTCTATAGTTGACAATAAACCACGCTATTTTGCACCTGAGCAATTGACATGGTTACGAGATGTTGCCGCCCTGGTTGAAACAGAAATTCAAAACTTTGCAATGAGTACAGACAAAGGCAAGCTCACTTTAGACCTGGATCAAGCCCGCATGGCATCCATGGTTGACCCGTTAACAAGCTTGTGGAATCGTCAAGGTATTTACAATATTTTAAAATATCGAATGGATGACTACCTGTTAAATGGCGTGAGTTTTGCGTTAGCCATCCTCGATATTGATAATTTTAAAAGTATCAATGACACTTACGGGCATGATGTGGGTGACCATACCCTTCAAGCCATTGCGCAAAGTCTCATAAAGGGTTGTCGGGAAAAAGATGCAGTCGGAAGATGGGGAGGAGAGGAATTTCTTCTCTTGATTAATGAACCTAAGTTAAAGAATATCATGGAAATAGCCCAGCGTATTCGAGCTAACCTAGCATCATATCAAATTATACTCCCGAATTCTCAATCTCAAAATGTGACAGCCACCATTGGTTTAACGAGTATTTCTGCCGGGACACGCCCAACACTAGAATATCTCATTGGCAAAGCTGATCAAGCTTTATATCAAGGAAAGCGCAGTGGCCGAAACCAGATAGTAGTTGTCTAAAAAATTCTTTTATTAGATTTTCTTGAGAATTCTTTCAAAGTAAAAGCTTATCTTAAATAAAGAATTCTACTTCACCATCTTTTGCGCCAATAAAAGTATATCCCGGGCAATAGGGGCTGCTGCACGCCCCCCACTTCCCCCATGCTCGACAAGAACGGTTGTCACATAACGCGGATCATGAAGCGGTGCATACCCAACAAAAAATGCATGTTCGCGGGTATGCCAAGGACGATTGGCACTACTGGCCAATCCTTGTTCACGGTCTCTTTTGGTAATGCGTTGAACTTGAGTTGAGCCTGTTTTGCCCCCCATTTCAAATCCTGGTTCAAGGATACGACTTGCATAACCGGATCCAAACGGCTCATTTACCACTTTTTTCATGCCCGACAAAACAGCTTTCAAATGGTCTGGGTTTAATTTCATATCTTCAAAAGTGGGGGGTTGGCTGGGGATACCAAGATGCGGTGTAACAGCATTTCCCGTTACCAGACGTGCGGTCATCACTGCCAATTGGAGAGGCGTTGCTAAAACATATCCTTGGCCAATACTTGCATTATACGTTTCACCAAGCATCCAAGATTTTCCCATAACCAAACTTTTCCATTTCCGTGACGGAATAAGTCCTGGTTTCTCCCCAGGCAAATCAACACCCGTTGCAGCCCCTAAGCCAAATCGTTCAGCCATTGCGGCCATCGGGTCAATTCCCAATAATTTGCCCACATGAAAGAAGTAGACATCACAAGATTGCGCAATTGCATTCTCAAGAGTTATGGTTCCGTGTCCCCCATTTTTCCAGCTGTGACAATGGAAATGGTGATCTCCCAATGTTACAAATCCTGCACAACACACCGGCGTTGAGGGGGTAATAACCCCAGCTTCCAACGCCGCCAAAGCCACTACCATTTTGAATGTGGATCCAGGTCCGTATTGGCCAGTCAAAATCTTATCATTTAATGGGCGTTGCGGATGATTTAAAAGTCCCTCCCAATCTGTTTTTGAGATACCATTGGCAAATAAATTTGCATCAAATCCGGGCACAGAAACATAGCTTAAAATATCGCCTTTTTTTGCGTCCATAATTACAGCGGCGGCACTCTGTTCTAAGGAAAGACGTTGAAAGACGGATTGTTGCAATTCAAGGTCAAGGGTAAGATTTTTATCTGTTCCGGCCATACTGGGGGTGGTAGACAACTCTCGTACAATACGACGAATCGCATTTAACTCAACTTGTTTGACTCCCGGCTCTCCCCGCAATTCATTTTCGTAAGTTTTTTCAATTCCGGATTTGCCAATACGCATTCCCGGCAATTCTAGTAAGGGATCTCCATCCAAATCATTTTCAGAAACTGTACCGACATACCCGACACTATGGCAAGTTTCTAAACCATAAGGATAAGATCGATTTTGGCCTTGTTCAACACTCATTCCTGTCAAATCTGGTAAATGGAGTTCCAGGCGCGTAACTTCATCCCAACTCAGTCCTTCCTTTAATGTCACGGGAACAAAGCGAGGCTTTCTCTTTATATCTCGCGTAATACTCTCTATCGACTGATCATCTAGACCCAACAAAGACTGAATGGATTGAAGCAATTGAGGTAAATCCGTTACCTGATCTCGAATAAC
This sequence comes from Alphaproteobacteria bacterium, assembly GCA_016870095.1. Classification (NCBI taxonomy): domain Bacteria; kingdom Pseudomonadati; phylum Pseudomonadota; class Alphaproteobacteria; species Alphaproteobacteria bacterium. Next base: position 136,464 of record VGCI01000002.1, read on the forward strand.
AATGGCACGATACGCGTTATGATGAGTGGCCAACACTTTACCCGAACGATCCAAAATCTGACCACGGGAGGGAGCAATAAGCCGAGAATGAATACGGTTTTTGTCAGAAAGGGTACGGTAGTGATCAGAGGAATTGACTTGAAGATAATAGAGACGCCCCAATAGGCTGGTCATAAGCGCGCCCTGCACGCCCCCCAGAATGAGAGCGCGGCGGGTAAAGAGGTGATGCTTTTCTTGAGAGGACATATGCGTATCTCGTTGTCTCTTTACCCAAATATACTTTTATAATTAAGCGGCTTCTTCAATTCCCTCGCCCAATTTAGCAGCAGGCGCCATACCCAAGGCTTGAAGATATAATGTGAGCAACTCTTCTTGTTCCATTAATTCTTCTTGTTTCATTTTACGCATTTTTAAAACTTGCTTCATAATTTTAACGTCAAAACCATTGCCTTTAGCTTCGCCAAAAACTTCGCGAATGGCTTCCATAAGATCTGCCTTCTCTTCTTCAAGGCGCTCTACTTTTTCAATATATTGACGTAATTGTCCTGACGAAATGACTTCAAATGACATAATTATTCTCCTAAGGTTATGATTAAAGTAAAATCCTAGATGGACCCGTTATATCAGGTATTAGGCTCTCGAATAAAGAACCTTCTGACTCCCTTGATGGAGAGCACCAAACATTTCTTGTTCAATTGCATGACAAAGATAGTGATACAAACAGATGTGCACCTGCTGAATTAAAGGCGTTGAAGAAGAGGGTGCCGCCAAAAGAATATCACTTAATGGACCCATTTTTCCTCCACCTTGTCCTGTGAAAGCTATCGTCTTCATTCCTAAAGAATGAGCCATCTCAAACGCTTGGATAACATTAGCTGAATTACCACTCGTCGACAAACCAATGATGACAGCTCCCGGTTTCGCATAAGCTTCCACTTGACGGGCAAAAACATAATCGTAGGAATAATCATTTGCAAGGGCGGTTAAAATACTAACATTATCAGATAAAGCAATGACATTGAGGGCTTTACGTTCCATCAAAAAGCGACCCACCAACTCCCCGGTTATATGCAAAGCATCGCACGCAGACCCCCCATTGCCACAAACCAATACGGGAAGCCCTTTTGACAAAGTCTCAATAATTAGTGAAATGGCTTCATTTAAAGCATTCAATAAGTCTTCGTTCGAAGCGGCCTGTTGAATGACAGTCGCTGACTCATTTAAATAGTCTTTTAAAGACATTAATCTGTCCTTTCATTTCATAAATTAATGGCTATTTTACGGTAATATCACGTGTTAGAAGGAATGGCAAGCATTCCAAAACATTTCAATCTATGGTATATATCCTTGCATGTGACTTTACAGATTGAGAAAATGACATGACAACTGATGAACATTGGGACCGCTGGCGTAAAGCTGGTGCCGAAGCAAAAGCTTGGCCTTTTGAAGAAGCACGCCGTATTTTAAATCGTATACAACATAAAGTCCCTAAGAAGGGATTTGTGCTTCTTGAAACGGGATATGGTCCCTCCGGCTTACCGCACATTGGTACATTTGGCGAGGTAGCCCGCACATGTATGGTACGACATGCTTTTCAAGTCTTATGCGATATTCCCACGCGCTTATTTGCTTTTTCTGATGACATGGACGGCTTGCGTAAAGTACCTGACAACGTTCCCAACCAAGTCATGTTAACCGCTCACTTAGGCAAACCCCTCACACAAATTCCTGATCCTTTTGAAAAATATGAAAGTTTTGGCCATCACAATAATGCCATGCTTTGCAAGTTTTTAGATTCTTTTGGATTTGATTATGAATTTCAAAGCTCTACAGAATGGTATAAAAGCGGTCGATTTGATGATGCTTTAAAACTTGTCCTCGAAAACTATGATGCGGTAATTGCCGTCATTCTCCCTACGTTGGGCGAAGAGCGACAAGCAACTTATAGCCCTTTTTTGCCGATTTGCCCAACTACCGGTATTGTTTTACAAGTCCCCATTATCAGTCGAGATATTGAAGCGGCAACGATCACCTATCTAGACCCTAAAACAGGAAAATCTGTAGAAGTTCCTGTAACGGGGGGACACTGTAAACTGCAGTGGAAAGCCGATTGGGGCATGCGATGGCGTGCCTTTGATGTGGACTACGAAATGTCGGGCAAAGATCTGATTGACTCTGTCAAACTCTCCAGTCAAATTACCCAAGTGTTGGGGGGACGACCACCTGAGTGCCTAACTTACGAACTTTTCCTTGATGAATTGGGACAAAAAATATCTAAGTCAAAAGGAAACGGATTAACCATTGAAGAGTGGCTAAAATATGCTCCTTGGGAAAGTTTGTCTTATTACATGTATCAATCCCCGCGTAAAGCCAAGCGGCTATATTTTGATGTCATTCCGCGTCACGTAGACGATTATTTAAGTTCCGTGGCTAAATATTCTGACCAATCTCAAGACCAGCAATTGGAAAATCCGGCCTGGCACGTCCATTCTGGGCATCCGCCTCTTTTAGAGAGCACCATTAGTTATGGCATTCTCTTAAACTTGGCCTCCGTCTGCAATGCAGAAGATGCTTCTATTTTGTGGGGATTTGTAACTCGCTATCAGCCTGAAGTGACACCTGAATCTGCCCCCTTTTTGAATCGACTCATTGATCATGCAATTCATTATTTTCATGACTTTATTCTGCCCCAAAAAACCTATCGCCCCCCTACAGGAACAGATCAAGCTGCCCTCCTTGATTTGCGGGAGTGTCTAAAAATCACGCCGCCTGACGCGTCAGCGGAAGACCTACAATCTCTTGTCTTTGAAGTGGGGAAACGCCATCCCTATCCTGATTTAAGATCTTGGTTCACATCACTTTATGAAGTTCTTTTAGGCCAATCCGAAGGACCACGAATGGGATCCTTTATTGCATTATATGGTATAAATGAAATGATAGCCTTAATTGATGAGAAACTAAATCAACCCTCTGACTCAGAAAATGCGAGTACATCCTCATGACAACAACGACTGTCATTCCGTCTTCATCCTGGTTAAGACGTCTTTATGATTGGACCCTTCAAAGGGCAAATACGCCAAAGGCAATCTGGAGCCTGGCACTCATGTCTTTTGCAGAGAGTTCTTTTTTCCCTCTTCCCCCCGATTTAATGCTCATTCCCATGATATTGGCAGACCGAGCTAAAGCTTGGTGGTTAGCCACCATATGTACGATTTCATCAGTTTTGGGAGGATTAGTCGGTTATGCAATCGGTTATTTTTTGTTTGAATCGGCAGGGGAGTGGATTATTCAAACCTATCATTTACAAGATGCCTTCACCCGATTCCAAACAGATTTCCAAAACTGGGGATTTTGGATCATTGCCCTCAAAGGCCTTACACCTATTCCTTTTAAACTGGTAACAATAGCTAGTGGTGTGGCCGGATTGAACCTGACTCAATTCGTTCTTGCCTCTATCATTGCTCGTTCATTCCGATTTTTTCTTCTCGCAGGCTTACTGTGGTATTTTGGAGATTGGGCACGACCATTTATTGAGCGTTATCTGCCTTGGATTTTAGGTGGATTATTAGTTAGCTTGATTGCCGGGTTTGTTGCTGTTAAAATTTTAGCAGGTTAATTGATAATGAGGAAATGGGCATGAATTGCACGTCCCTGACAAAAATATGCACCCTCATCACCCAAAAGCATATTCAATACTTTCTCATCGCTATGGCAGTAGCGTCTCTTGCATTTGCTTTCACTGCCGAATATGGCTTTAATATTAAACCATGTGATTTTTGCCTATATGAAAGATGCATTTATGCGATCGTCATTATTCTCGGCCTTCTCAGCCTGAGGACAAAGCTCTTCTCTGGAAATTTTGGAATCTTTACTCAACTCCTGATTTTGTCTATTGGTATTGCCCTTACGTTTTATCACGTAGGTATGGAACAACATTGGTGGGTAGGACCTGCCAGTTGTACCGGCCCTACGCCCGCAGCCACCTTTGAAGATTTTCGCGCACAGCTCATGAAACTTTCACGCCCTCGATGCGACCAGATTTCTTGGGCTCTCTTCGGAATTTCTGCAACCTTGTGGAATTTAATGCTTCAAGCTGGCCTTGCTTTCATAACATCCTTAGGACTGTATTTGCGTGAAAAATAAACAGACAACCCGCCCTAATTTTTTCTGTCAAACCCTTTAATGAATCCTTTTTTCCCCACAACATGTCAAAATTACCATAGGAATTCAGAATAAACCTTAGTTCATACAAGATTTTTAGATTCTAAAAATTTGAAGTTAATCTAAAACTTCAAATTCCCTTTCGAGCTAATGGACTGTATAGTTATATAATGAATTTTGAACTTACATTACCCATCGCAGGCGTTACATTAAACATATTCCTCATTTTAGGTTTAGGGTGGATGGGAGGCTTTTTGTCAGGTATGTTGGGTGTTGGTGGGGGCGTTATTATTACACCAGCCCTAATGGTTCTGGGTGTCCCCCCCTTAGTTGCTGTGGCAAGTCAAGTTAACCATTCTATCGGTACAAACTTAACAGGATTCTTAAATTATCGTCGGAATAATGATGTTGATTTTCGCTTAGGGGGAATTTTGCTCATCGGGGGAATCGTCGGCGCCATATTGGGTGTTTTTCTATTACGATGGTTAAATGCCCATGGTCAAGCCGTTTCCATCATAACCATAAGCTACATTATTGTATTAGGAGTCATGTCTTTTGTTCTATTCCGCCAAAGTTTGAAAACATTAGCGCACTATCGTTCAGCTACGAAAGTTATCCATACACCCACTTGGACACGTTTTATTGGGCTCAAAATATATTTTACACGGACTCGTGTTGAACTAAGTATTCTTTTTCCCTTGCTCGTCGGCATCATCAATGGAACCCTCACCTCAAGTTTAGGTGTCGGCAATGGAGTCTTTATGATGCCCGCTATATCATATCTAATTGGCAGAACCAGCCCTGTCGTCTATGGCACCACCCTTTTAGCGGGAATTGGTATGAGTATTGTAACAACTTTTATGTACGCCATCGGAACACAATCTGTGGATCTATTTCTTGTTCTCATCTTATTAGGAGGTGGAATTTTAGGATCACAGATGGGCGTTCGATTTGGCTATACTCTTCCTCGTCCTTATATTGGAATGATAGGAGCCTTTGTCATTTTGGGCATTTGTTTGCGCATTTCCTGGACAATGAATACGGGTAAATTAGCTAGCTGTTTCACGACGCAAGATTCCGCCCTTTCTTCCTTAAATTCCTTATCTTGCATTATGAAATTCTCTCAGCATTATCCCATTCCAAGTGCCTTCGTTGGGGTTGTCGGCGCTATCCTTTTTTCTATTATTTTAGAATTTGTCTTTTATCGATTTTCGTTGCTTTCTCGAACACATCGTGACTAAATGTCATTTTTACAGGTATTATTAAGGGAATGGTCGTTGAATTTTTCAGAAAAACAACCACTTATAAAAAAATTATTTGCTTTGGCTATCAGCATATCGCTGTTGGTAGGAATAATCTTATCTTATGTAAACTCGCCCTCCTCCCAGTTAACAGGGGAAGCTCCTTATCTAAACGTTTATAACTGGTATGGAATGATTCCCCACGCAATTTTAAAGCAGTTCGAGGCCGAAACTGGAATTCACATCAACTATGACCTTTACGATAATAACGAAATATTAGAAGCCAAGCTATTAGCCGGAAGTTCGGGTTATGATATCGTTTTTCCAAGCGCTTCTCCATATATTGAGCGGCAAATTCGTGCGGGTGTTTTTCAAAAATTAGATAAAACAAAACTGCCTAACCTTTCTCATTTAGACCCCGAATTTGAAGAGCGGATGCAAATTGTTGACCCAGGCTTAAATTATAGCGTTCCTTTTTATTGGGGTACCTTTGGCTTTGCTTATGTGGAAGAAGCCATCCGAATGCGTTTGCCAAATGCCCCCGTCAATAGTTATCGAATGCTTTTCGACCCAGAAGTTGTTTCTCATTTTAAATCTTGTGGGGTTACCCTCTTGGATGAAGCTGTCGACGTATACCCTGCCGTATTAGCTTTTCTAAAACTCGATCCCCAAAGTACCGACGTTAAAGATCTCAAAGCCGCACAAGACCAACTTCTAAAAGTCCGGCCGTCTATCTCGCGATTTCTGGGACAACGCTTCGCCAGTGAATTGGTATCTGGAGAAGTTTGTTTGACTCAAGCATGGTCTGGAGATGTCCAGGTTGCTCAACAACAAGCGAAAGAGGCAAAAAGAAAAACAACCATCCAGTATGTCGTCCCCGAAGAAGGCGGCACTCTATGGATTGATGCAATGTGCATTCCAAAAGATGCACCTCACCCTCAAAATGCTTATCTATTCATTAATTTTTTGATGAGACCCAGCATTAGTGCAGCCATCACGAATACTCTATTATTTCCAACAACAAATAAGAGCGCACACACCCTGCTCAAAAAAGAAATTCGAAATAATGAAACTTTATATCCCCGTCCGGAGGTGTTTAAGAGGTTAAAGCTTGATAAAATACAAAACTCTCGGTATGTAGAGATACGAACTCGAAATTGGTTTCTGGCAAAACAAGGACCTTGAACGAGGACAGCGATCACCCCAAACCACGTTGAACACCCCCATCCCTTAAGAGGCGGTTATTTTTAAGGTGCGACAGGAGAAGAAATTTGAAAAGAAATTATAAAATTAATGTTCAAAAGTTAGATGGCAGTTCCTTAATAAGGTTGTGTTCTCGCTTCATTTTTCTAATACCTGGCGTTTGAAATGGCTCACCCACCTCAAACTCGTCGTCAAATAGAACCTTGGCAAGATCCGAAGGCTAAACCTTATATTTCAATCGAAAATGTTACCAAAAGCTTTGGCTCCGTCGTTGCTGTCAGAAGTGTTTCCTTATCCATTTATCAAGGCGAGCTTTTCTCTCTGTTGGGAGGATCAGGATGTGGAAAAACAACGTTATTACGCCTCCTTGCTGGCTTTGAAAAACCGACAACGGGTCGTCTTTATATTGATGGGGTCGATATTACCGATGTACCGGCGTACGAACGCCCCGTAAACATGATGTTTCAGTCCTATGCTCTCTTTCCGCATATGACTGTTGCCCAAAATGTTGCTTTTGGACTCAAGCAAGAACGCTTACCCAGCAAAATTATACGGGAACGTGTAAAAGAAGGCCTTGACCTCGTCCAGATGAGTGCTTACGCAGAACGCAAACCTCACCAACTCTCAGGGGGGCAACGTCAACGCGTCGCCTTGGTTAGAAGTTTGGTGAAACAACCCAAACTTCTCCTATTAGATGAACCCTTAGCAGCCCTCGATAAAGGACTGCGAGAACGAACACAATTCGAACTCGTCAATATTCAAGAGCGTGTAGGTATTACATTTATTATGGTCACCCATGACCAAGAAGAGGCTATGACCATGTCTAGCCGTATGGGTGTTATGGAAGAAGGCCGTATCCGACAAATAGGGGCACCACATGATGTCTATGAATTTCCAAACTCAAGATTTGTTGCCGAATTCATTGGGACGATCAATATTTTTGAAGGTGTCGTCCTTGAAGATGAACCTGACCATGTTCTTATTGATTCCGAAGCCGCTGGATGTCAGCTTTATGTCACTCACTCAGCCGCTGTTCCCGTGGGAGCCCAAGTTGCCATAGCTGTTCGTCCTGAAAAAGTAATGATTTCAACGAACAAACCCTCAGGCAATCGCAATTTTGCTAAAGGCGTGGTCCGGGAAATTGCTTACTTGGGAGACTTTTCTATTTATTACGTCGAACTGTCATCCGGTAAAATTATTCAAGCCGCCTTACCAAATCTTCTTCGTCTATCTGAACGAGACATTAAATGGGATGATGAAATCTACGTATATTGGCGTGCCGAAAACGGCGTTGTCTTAACATCATGACCACCCCTCAGAATATCTTGACCCCTAGAAAAGGGTTTTGGAGCCGACTGACAAGAGAACGAGGTTTCGTCATTGCTGGGCCCTACCTGTGGCTCGGTCTATTTTCACTTATCCCTTTTTTGTTGGTTGTCAAAATTAGCTTGTCGCAATCCGTTATGGCGATACCTCCCTTTCATCCTCTATTTCAATGGTCAGCAGAGCAAATTCTTCAAATCCGTTTGAATTTCGCTGCTTATACGACCTTATTAACAGACCCATTTTATGCATCTGCATTCGTAGGTTCTCTTAAAATTGCCTTGGTCTCCACTTTTTCTTGCTTAATCATTGGGTATCCAATGGCTTATTCGATCGTTCAAGCATCTCCTCGATGGCGTCCTCTCTTGCTTCTCTTGATCATTCTTCCTTTCTTCACCTCTTTTTTGGTTCGGGTTTATGCTTGGATTGGCTTACTCAGTACAGAAGGTGTCATCAATACATTTTTATTGTATGTTGGTATTATTCAAGAACCTCTGCCCTTATTGTATAATTCTTTTGCTGTTACGATAGGCATCGTTTATTGCTATCTACCTTTTATGATTCTACCGATCTATTCTGTCTTAGATAAGATTGATCCTGCCTATTTAGAGGCAGCTTACGATTTGGGATGCCGACCTTGGCGGTCATTTTGGCGCATTACTGTTCCCTTGTCGTTGAGAGCGATCATTGCAGGAAGTATCCTCGTCTTCGTACCTGCTGTAGGTGAGTTTGTAATTCCTGAACTTTTAGGGGCTCCAGAAACTCTTATGATTGGTCGTGTTTTGTGGTCTGAATTTTTTAACAATCAAAATTGGCCCTTAGCATGCGCTCTGGCGCTTGTTACGCTGGTGGTGTTTGTAATTCCTTTTATGATTTTTCAACGCTTTCAATTGCGTAACAAAGAAGAATAAGCGAGGTCGTTCCCTGATGCGTCATCTATCGAAAACTGGCATTACTTCCCTCATCGTTGGGTACGCCTTTCTATATCTTCCAATTGTGACGGTCATTATTTTTTCTTTTAATGAATCCCGTTTAGTAACCGTATGGAGTCGCTTTTCAACCAAATGGTATGGGGCTTTATGGACCAACGAAGGACTTTTAGATACTGTTTTGGCTAGCTTTAAAATTGCCTCTATGACAGCAACCGCAGCAGTGATTTTAGGAACTCTCGCCGCCGTCGTTATGGTGAGATTTATCAAGTTTCGGGGACGAACTTTGTTTAGTGGGCTGATCTCCGCACCTCTTGTCATGCCGGATGTTATTACAGGCCTAGCTGTTCTCATGATGTTTGTAACCTTTGAACAATTAATTGGTTGGCCCGCTCATCGGGGAATATTAACCATCACCATTGCTCATATTACCCTCGCTATGGCTTATGTCTATCTTGTCGTTCAAGCACGGTTACAAGATTTTGATCGTTCAATTGAAGAGGCAGCTTTAGATTTAGGAGCTCGCCCTTTAAAAGTATTTCTTGTGATTGTCTTGCCCTTAATTTTACCGTCTTTAGCGGCCGGATGGTTGCTTGCGTTTGCATTATCGTTAGATGATGTTGTCATTGCGAGCTTCCTATCTGGGCCTGGGGCAACAACACTCCCTATGTTGATTTTTTCCAGTATTCGCATGGGGGTTAGCCCCGTCATTAATGCCTTATCAACAATTATTGTCGGTATTGTTGCAACCAGCGTTATGATTGCAGGTATTCTTATACATCATCAACAAAAGCGTCACTGACAATTTCGCTATAAAGTTACCGATAATAGCCGGGTTGAGGAACAATTTGTTGCGCGTATTGTGGTTGTGGCATAACTTGTTGAACCATTATCTGACCTTGCGCAGGTGCCATCATTTGTTGTGGAGGCAAAAACTGTGGGGGCGCACTTAAGGGATAATAATATGGTTGTTGCGTGGGTTGTTGCATGGGTTGTTGCATGGGCTGTTGAATAGGTTGTTGCATCAATGGCTGCTGTTGAGCAGGACCATATCCTTGCCCATAATAGGCACTCGGCGCAGATCCTATAGGTTGTTGATAACCAACAGGCGTAGCACCTGAAGACATATATTGTTGTCCCTGAGGTCCCGCATATTGTTGCCCCATGGCCATAGGCTGTGGATTCCCCCCATAGGACGATTCTTGAGGTTGACCGCGTCTGGTTGCAAATGGGTTGACGGCCCTCGTGGCGCTTTGAACATTTGCACGAGCTGTGCCGATACCATAGCGTGCAAATGGCTGTAAAGGAGCCGGTACAATTGCTGAAGCGGTTCCTAATGCTTTTCCAAGAGGAGAAAACTCCTTGCGAAGGGCACCCCCAACATAATTCCCCCCCACCCGGGTCGCAATAGTCCCTAAAGCACCTCCCTTACCTGCGTGCTGTTGCTCCGGATTATTTGAAGCGAGCCATGCTGATTGAGAATTATGCTGACTCTCCTCCGCCTTCAAAGTCGTTACAGCGGTAAGAAACCCAATAATAAAGAAAAGCGCCCCCAGAAATAATAATCCAAGAACTGTACTCATAATAGACATTTTACTCATTGAAAGCCTAACTTCCTTATAAATCCAACGGTGAACCATTCCATTTTTATCTGCCGCGCCTTTTAATATTTTCAATTTTTGCAGCCGCTCATCTTTTTCTTTAACCAGCGCTACAACTTCATTTTCTTGCTCCAATATTGTTTTCGGTGCCAAATAATGAGGTGACTGAAGTTCCTTTTGATTTTTCGCAAGCATTTCAAATTTTTGCGCGATTTCAACTGTATCTTCATGAGGCGTTCCGAGGGGGGTTTTGACTAAAAATGATGGGGGCGGCCCCTGGCTCACTGAAGAGTGAAAATTATAATCCTCCTTTAAAAAAGATGACCTATTGGCAGCTTGATATGGCGATTGAGATACATTCCGATATCCATGTTGTTCACTGATTTCAGTCTGTGTCTCAAATGAATTCTTCCAATTTTTTTTAATTTGGTGAATATTTTTCAACCCTATATCCTACCTCAGACTTCCTATCTTTCTCCCCGGTCAATTGGCTATAACGAAATAAAAAATTCAGCCATAAACCAATTACTCTTAAAAGTATGACACTATTTTAGAGAAATTTTAACTTTTTTTAGTTTTTTTAAAAATAATAAGCATTTCTGCAGATTTTTTGGATATTAGATAAATTTTAATTTAAATATGTGAAAAAATGTGTTGTATTTTTTTTTATTTTTGATGCTATGCTATCAATTGTGAAGTTTAGCGTTATTTATCAACAGGAGACTATTGCAATGACCATTAAGTTACCACTAATATTAAGTACAATGCTTGCTGCTTTTGCCATTTCAGGTACATATGCTAGCGAAGCTTCAACAACACCAGCACCAGACGCTGCAGCCCCTGCTATGGAAGCAACTCCGACTGCTGCAACCACAGGTGCATCAGCACCTACAGCTAAAAAGGGTAAAAAAGCTCCCACCGCTGAAGCAACGACTGGTGAACCGAAAAAGAAGCATTACCGTAAACACCGTCATCACCATCATGGTGGCTCAGGACATTATCCAAACAAATGGGATGCACCATGGGATTACATTCAACAAGGTGTCTCCTCAGAAACATACGGATGCTCTGGTGATACCCCCACAGACAGCAGCCCGAAAATGCCAATACCTGAAGTCCCAGGTCAAAAGACTCCATAATAATTTTGGAATCAATAAAAGCGGGGATTATCCCCGCTTTTTTTATGGGCTCAATCTGCTTTATCGCCTTAAATTTTCAGCGATCTTCGTTAACCATATACCCGGATCAGAACCGAAAAGACTCATGATTTCATCACAAATGGCCGAAAGAAGACGTGTCAACCAATTTTCATCTGCCTTGGAAAAATTACTCAAAACATAATGAGCAACTTTATCCTCCTGACCTGGAGAGCGACCCGGATGGCCAATTCCCAAACGTACGCGCCAATAATCTTGACTAATATGTTGATCTAGACTTTTTAATCCATTATGTCCACCATGACCGCCGCCAATTTTAACCTTAATTTGACCAGGTTCTAAATCCAAATCATCATGCATGACATAAACTTGGTTGGGAGACACTTTGTAAAATCGAAGAAGATCGCCAACAGCTTGACCCGATAAATTCATGTAGGTGATAGGTTTACATAAGATTACTTTGTTGTCTCCAATGGTTCCTTCCGAAACCATTGCAGAAAATTTTATTTTAAAAGGAGGAAAGTTATAAGCCGACGCAATGACGTCAACGGCCATAAAGCCAATGTTGTGCCGGTTGAGAACATATTTGTCTCCTGGATTTCCCAGACCAACCAGCACATACATCAATAATAATGCGCTTTAGGACGCAGATCCAGAAGAACCGCCGCCTGCCGGAGCACTTGTGCCGCCAGCCGTAGCAACGTCCGCTGGTTTCTCTTCTTCCATCACAGTTGGAGCCACAATCGTTGCAATCGTATTATCCCGCTCTGGATGGGCAGCCACAACATCTGATGGCAAAGCCAAAGTATCCAAATGAATGGTCTGGTTGATATCACAACCGCTCAAATCAACAACCAATTTTTCTGGAATAGAATGGGCTGGACAAATCAGTTCAAGGTTATGATGCACAATGTTTAAAACGCCGCCACGTTTAATTCCTGGGGCTTTATCATCATTAATAAAAGTGACAGGAACAAATACGTGAACTTTAGCACCTTTGCTAACACGCATAAAATCTACATGAATAGGGCGGTCTGTAACTGGATGAAATTGAACAGCTTTTGCCAAAACTTCCTGTTCCTTACCATCTAAAGCAACAGAATAAAGACGGCTAAAAAAACCAGGTTGCAAACATTCTGTCATCAATACTTTTGGATCCATAGCAATCATTTCTGGTTCTTTTTTATTACCATAAATAATACCCGGTACCATTCCAGATGTTCGAACGGCTCGAGCCCCGCCTGTCCCAGACAGTGTCCGCGGAGATGCATTAAGTGTTATTGCTGTGCTCATGAGAAAAACTCCCTCAAAATTTGGCTATTAAAAAAAAATACCTTTCCCCGTGTATACATGACTCTAATCAGAAAAGCAAGATCGACATCAAGAGAAGCGCTTACTTTTGAGGACTTTTTCTTAACTTTGCATCTTCCCAATCAAACAAACTAGAAACGGACTGGTCATGCGCAATTCGATAAATGGCTTCTCCTAATAGAGCAGCCACGGAGATAATCTCAATTTTTGGTGCCAGAAGCGTTTCAGGTAAGGGCTGAATGGTATCGCAAATGACCAAACGTCTTAAAGCTGATTGCTCAATCTTTTCCAAGGCTTTGCCTGATAAAACCCCATGAGAGACGTAAGCATCAACATCTTTTGCTCCCGCTGATTTCAACGATTCAGCTGCTTGACATAGTGTCCCTGCAGAATCAACCATGTCATCGATGAGAATACATAACCGACCCTTCACATCCCCTATGAGATTTAAGACTTCAGAGGCTCCTGGAACCGTGCGACGCTTATCAATAATAGCCATATCAGCGCCCAAATGTTGAGCTACAATGCGTGCTCGCACCAATCCGCCAACATCGGGGGAGACGATAACAACAGTGTTTTCTTGACCATAACGAGTTTGAATATTTTGGCAAAATATTGGGGCCACTGATAAATTATCTGTAGGAATATCAAAGAAACCTTGTATTTGACTTGAATGCCACTCAACTGTCAGAACACGATTTGCTCCGGCGACGGTCAAAAGATTCGCAACCAGTTTTGCCGAAATGGGGCTGCGAGAGGATGTTTTGCGATCCTGACGCCCATAACCATAATAAGGAACAACAGCTGTAATTGAACGAGCAGATCCTCGACGCAATGCATCGAGAGTGATTAATAACTCCATTAGGGTATCGTTTGTAGGGCATGATGTGGGTTGAATGACAAACATATCTTGTCCACGAACACTTTCTTGGACTTCAACAAAGACTTCCCGATCAGCATATCGTTGAATCGAAGCTTGGACTAAGGGTACTTTCAGATAGTCTGCAACGGCTTTTCCCAAGGGGAGATTACTATTGCAAGATAAGATTTTCATTCGCTTTAATTCCTCCAAGGACCAATAACTCCCTAATTCTTATAGAATTAAAGAGTTTAAAGATTTAATATTCTATCTAAACCATAAAAGATAAATAAAACAACATGAAATGGTTTGTTAGCAAAATATAGTTCCACTAACTATTTAACCCTAATTCTTTATTCCAATACCTGACAAGCTACACCCAAAATTGGCTTCCCCTAAAATTGTCTTACGACGAAAACTAAAGAAACGATCTGCATCTGCATAGGTATTTGCAAGAGCCGGCATGATCTGGGAGATACCCGCCCCTGAAAGTCGTTTCATGACGAACCCGGGAAGATCAAATTGCCAATGATGGGGACGATAACCGGGTTTGAAAAAGGAAGGCTCATCCCTTAAATTTTCATAGAACTCCTGACTAACTTCATAATCATCTTGCCAAATACACGGCCCTAAAGCTGCTATAATATCGTGACCACCCAAATCTTTCATCTGTTGAACCGTCGCCTCTATAATTTCTCCCACTGCCCCTCGCCAACCTGCGTGAACAGCGGCAACAATATCTCCCCGCATTGTGGAGAGTAAAACCGGCACGCAATCGGCAGTTAAAACAGAGATTAACAAACCCGGAGTTGTTGTTACCAAGGCATCAGCTTCGGGTAGATTTTCTAAAAATGGTTGATTGACAACCAAAACTTTAGAGGAATGAATTTGCCGAACTGTTATTAAATTCTCCCCTTTAAACCCCAGTGATTCGCATACCCGACGCCTATTTTCCTCAACATGTTCAAGACTATCTCCTTTTTCACGGGCAGTATTAAGTGTTTTGAAATCCCCTTGGCTTACGCCACCTTTACGGGTAAAAAACCCGTGACGAACACCTTGTACATTTGATAAAAGAGAAGCTTTTAGATACGGAACCATCAATGTCACCTATGATCTATTCTGATTTATTTATAAAGGATTCTAAAAAAAACGAATAGTACAGATTTTATTTAATCGCCCTGATTAAAAATTTAATAAAATTTTTTCGTTTTGCCGTTGTTTTCCTTAAAAATCCATTCTAACCTAAATGAATGTATAATAGAGGATTAGAAACATTGTCACGACAATATATATTTCTTTTTGTAATAATATTTTGCGTGACTTTGCTAGGTTGCGAAGTAGGACCTGATTATCAATACCCCGAACCTCCAAAGACTAAAGCCTATACCTCTATGCCTTTACCCATGAAAAGTGGGGAGGTCAAGAAAGGAGAAGAAAAAAGCCAAGAATTTGTTATTCTAGATCATATCAGTCGCCAATGGTGGATTCTCTTCAAGAGTGAAAAGTTAAACCAATTAATTCGCCAGGGCCTTCTCAGGAATCCTTCTCTCCAAGCCGCACAAGCCGCCTTAAGACAAGCTGAAGAAAATTTAAATGCGGGTATAGGAGGGCTCTTACCTAATGTGAATGCTCAAATCGGAGCAACACGACAAAAAGAATCGGCTACTGCCTTTGGGCTCAGTTCATCACCCAGCACCTTTAATCTTTATAATGCTTCTCTAAATGTATCTTTCCAACCCGACATATTTGGGGCATTGCGCCGTCAAGTGGAAGCGTTAGGGGCAGTTGTTGACAACAAACGTTTTGAACTTGAGGCAACTTACCTCACACTCACTGCAAATATTGTTACAATGGCCATCCGGGAAGCCTCTTTACGTTCTCAAATACAAGTCACGCAAGACCTAATTCGGGCACAAGAAAAGCAACTTCAGATCCTTCAGACTCAATTTAAAGCGGGAAGTGTTTCTGAAATTGAAGTTTTGACACAAGAAACCTTAGTTAATCAAACAAAAGCAACCTTGCCCCCCTTGGCCACTTCATTGGCACAAACACGTCATACTTTAGCTACGCTTATAGGTGATTTACCCACTGAAGCGGATATCCCGTCTTTGTATCTTACCGATATCCATTTACCAGCTGAGCTCCCTTTGACCGTCCCTTCATCCCTCATTCGCCACCGACCCGATATTAAAGCTGCCGAAGCCCTCCTTCGCGAAGCCAATGCTCAAATTGGTATTGCTCAAGGCAATATGTTTCCTCAATTAACCTTAACCGGCAGTGTCGGAGACATCAGCAACAAGTATCATAATCTCTTTACCAGTAGCTCCAACGTTTGGAGTATTGCCTCTCAGCTGCTTCAACCGATTTTCCAAGGAGGAACTTTGCTGGCCAAAGAAAAAGCAGCTTCCGCTGGTTACGACAAGATGTTTGCTCAATATCGGCAAACGGTTTTGCATGCTTTTCAGGAAGTTGCGGATGTTTTACACGCTCTTGTGGAAGATGCAAATCGCTGCAAATTCCTCGCGAAAGCAGAAAAATCAGCTCGGCACTCCCTAACAATATCCCAAAAGCAATATCAACTGGGGGCCATAGCTTTTTCCACTCTCCTGACGGCAGAACGATATTACCTCCAAACTTCCATAAGTCGCATTCAAGCTGAGGCCGCACGCTATGCAGATACAGCCGCTCTATTTCAAGCGTTAGGCGGAGACTGTTTTGCTCTTGAGCTAGAACAACAAACTCAAGAGATAAATTCCGAAAAATCAGCCTCTAAGGAGAATGCATCGTGAAGCGAGACACAGTAAAAAAAATTGTATCTTCTGCCAAGAGGACTTGGCATAAAAAATTAGTCCCCAACAAAACTCATCTTCGTATGGCCCAAATGATCCTTTTTGTTGTTCTCCTCTTTGGAGGAATATTTGGATACAAATTTATCAAGATTTTCTTCACTACCCACCAAATGCCCCCGCCCATCAGCGTTTCCTCCACTTTTGTTAAAACAGAAGAATGGCAGTCAAAGATTCGCTCTGTGGGGACATTGCAGGCCATCCAGGGGGTGGATATTACAACGGAGCTTCCGGGAAAAGTGAGGAAAATTCATTTGACGTCCGGAGGACGTGTCAACGCTGACGACATCCTTGTTGAACTCAATACTGATGCTGAAATTGCGCAGAGGGACTCACTACGAGCCATTGTTGAGCTTGCAGAAATTACCTACACGCGCGATAAATCACAATTTGCAGCTGGTGCGATTAGCCAAGCAACTTTAGATTTTGACAGAACAGATCTTGAGAACAAAAAAGGTCAACTTGCTCAACAAGAAGCCATTCTTGCAAAAAAAATCATTCGCGCGCCCTTTGCTGGAATTTTGGGAATTTCAGCTGTTAATCTGGGTCAATATCTCAATACAGGCGATAAAATTATTACCCTTCAGTCATTAGACCCCATTTATGTAGATTTTTCTCTCCCTCAACAAGCTATTGGTTCCATAAAAGTTGGTCAAAAAGTGACCCTTAAAATTGATGCTTACGGCGAAAAACTTTTTGAGGGAGAAATAACTTCTCTTGACACAAAGGTGGATGCGACAACACGTAATATTCAAATTGAAGCCACCATTCCCAACCCTGATTCTAAGCTTTATCCGGGTATGTTTGGAGAAATAGAAGTCTACACAGGTACATCTCGCAATGCCCTCGTTTTGCCTAAAATGGCCATAAGTTTCAATCCATTTGGGGAAATTGTCTATGTTATTCAACAATCAACCAAAGATAAAGGTCGATTAAGTGTTAAACAAACTTTCGTCACTGTGGGTGAAAGTCGAGACAATCAAACCGTAATTTTAAAAGGGATAAAAGAGGGAGATCAGGTTGTGACAGCCGGTCAATTAAAGTTGAAAAATGGAACAGTTGTCAGAATTAATAACTCTATACAGCCCGACACAAACATAGCGCCCGAACCCATAGATGAATAAATAGGATGTGTCGAAAATGAGTTTTACAGATATCTTTATCCGACGCCCTGTTCTCGCAACGGTCGTAAGCCTTCTCATCCTTGTTTTGGGAGCACGTTCGTTGGGGCTTTTACCGGTTCGACAATTCCCATTCACACAAAATGCCGTTGTAACGGTGACAACGGCCTACACGGGTGCGAATCCAGAATTGATTGCTGGATTTATCACAACACCTCTTGAATTTTCGATTGCACAAGCCAATGGTATCGATTACATGACCTCATCGAGCACGCAAGGATTAAGCACGATTCAAGTTAATTTACGTCTTAATTACGATCCTCAAAAAGCTCTAACAGAGATTAATGCCAAAATAAATGCCGTTCTCAACCAACTGCCCAAATCTGCGCTTCAACCCACCATTACGGTCGCGATTGGAGATGTGTTAGATGCAATGTATATCGGATTTTATAGCGATATTTTATCTCGCAATAAGATTACAGATTACATAAACCGTATTGTACAACCCAAACTACAAGCCGTTAAGGATGTACAATATGCTGAAATTTTAGGCGACAGACAGTTTGCTTTACGTGCCTGGTTAGATCCCGTAAAAATGGCTGCTTTTGGCATAACACCAAAAGATATTTCCACGGCATTAGCTGCCAATAATTTTATTGCAGCTGCAGGACGTACGGATGGACAAATGGTAACCATGAATTTGAGTGTCGAAACTGGACTCAGTTCAGTCGAGGAATTCCGCGCCCTCGTTGTAAAATCTCAAAACGATACAATCGTTCGTTTAAGTGATGTTGCAAAAGTTTCCTTGGGGGCACAACAATACGATTCAAATGTCCGTTTTGATGGTCGAGATGCTGTTTACGTTGGCATACAAGTCGCCCCAAATGCAAATATTCTAACCGTTGTTAACGACATTCGCAAAATTTTTCCCACCATTCAAGAACAGCTGCCAGAAGGCTTGAAGGGACAAATTGTTTATGATTCAACCTTGTTCGTCAACAGCTCTATTCATGAAGTCGAAAAATCTCTTTTTGAAGCCATGGTTATTGTTACACTCGTCGTTCTTCTGTTTCTAGGCAATATACGGTCTGTCTTAATCCCTGTTGTAACCATTCCGCTCTCCTTGATCGGCACATTTTTTCTCATGTTGTTATGCGGCTTTTCTGTAAATATTTTGACTCTTCTGGCTTTCGTACTGGGTATTGGTCTTGTGGTTGATGATGCTATTATTATTGTTGAAAATGTTCATCGTCATATGGAAGAAGGCAAGTCACGCCTTGAAGCCTCTTTCTTAGGGGCAAGAGAACTTGCCAATCCCATTATCGCCATTTCTGTGGTTCTTATTGCCGTTTATCTTCCTATTGGATTTATGGGTGGACTCACAGGAGCGCTTTTTACTGAATTTGCCTTCACGCTCGCTGGAGCCGTTGCCATTTCTGCGATGATCGCTTTAACGCTTTCGCCCATGATGTGCTCTAAGCTTCTGAAGCATTCTGGTCAGAATCTACTCATCACTGTTATTAATACACAATTTGACAAATTACAAAATCTCTACAAAAAATCCTTACAGGAAGTCTTAAATTACTTGCCTGTTGTCGGTGTTTTTGCCTGTGCCGTATTTACCAGTATTTACTTTTTATATATCACTTCAAAAAGTGAATTAGCCCCTCGAGAAGATCAAGGGATTATTATTTCCATGCTCACGACCTCTCCCAATGCGACTCTCAAACAAACTGGATTATATACCAATGAAAATTATAATATTTTTAAAAAATTCCCCGAAACAGATCATATTTTTCAATTCGATGGAAGAGGCGCTTTGAATTTGGGCTTTTCAGGAATGGTATTGAAACCTTGGGACCAACGGTCCCGAACTGCAGATCAAATTCAGCCTCTATTGCAAGAGCAATTAAACGAGATTACCGGCGGTATTGTTGCCGCTTTTCAACGCTCACCCCTGCCGGGTGCTGGGCGGGGTCTTCCCCTTCAATTCGTTGTTGAAACAACCCAACCTTACGATCAACTCGATATAGTTGCGCAAAACCTCAAAGACCAAGCCATGCAAACAGGTATGTTTGCCTTCCTAGACTCAGATCTAAAAATTGATAAAGCTCAAACTACAATTTCTATTGATCGTGATAAATCTTCTCTTCTGGGAATAGACATGCAATCCATCGGCGGTGAGCTTCAAGTTGCCCTCAGCGAGGGCTATGTAAATTATTTCTATTTAGATGGAAGATCTTATCAAGTTATTCCTCAAGTCAAACAGGGGGAGCGTTTAAATTCTGAGCAGATCTTGAACTATTATATTCGAACCGCAAAAGGAGGACTTGTGCCCTTATCAACAGTGGCCAGTCTCAAGACAAAAGTTGTGCCGGAATCGATTAATCATTTTCAACAATTGAATGCAGCCACAATATCAGGAGTGGTTTTTCCTTGGATAACCCTAGGACAGGCCCTTGATGCTATGAAAAAAATTGCCAAAGAAAACCTGCCCGCGGGCTATAGCGTAGATTATGGGGGAGAGTCGCGACAATATGAGCAAGAGAACTCAGCACTTTTGCTCACATTTTTCTTTGCGCTTATTATCATTTTTCTTTCTCTTGCTGCTTTATTTGAAAGCTTTCGTGATCCCATCATCGTCTTAATCAGTGTACCCATGTCGATCTGTGGAGCCATGATTTTTATCAGTCTGGGTGTCGGAGGTGCTAGTTTAAATATCTATACAGAAGTTGGACTCGTCACTTTAATTGGCCTAATCAGTAAGCATGGTATTTTAATTGTCCAATTTGCCAATGATCTTCAACGGGAAGGAAAGACAAAAAGAGAAGCTATCGAAATGTCTGCCAATATTCGGTTAAGACCCATTCTTATGACAACAGCTGCCATGGTTTTAGGCGTTATCCCTCTTATCACAGCAACGGGCGCAGGGGCCATGAGTCGCTATAATATTGGCTTAGTGATTGCTTCCGGCATTTCCATTGGTACCCTTTTCACCTTATTCGTTGTTCCAGCGATGTATATGGTTTTAGCCGACTCTTTTGAAAAAAATTCCCCTAGCCAATGATTTTTAATTAAATTTTAATCATCATCTCCTTAAGCTTGTACTGTCAGATATATAAACAAAGATTACGGGAGATTCTTATGAAAAATAAATTACTTACATCATCATTTCTAGCACTAACTTCTACAGTAGCTTTAGGCGTATTGCCAACATTTGCAGTAAGTACAATGGCACCCCCACCACCTCCTCCCCCATTGCCAGGCAAAGCAGCAGCGTCAACTTCATGCACAAGCTCAGTCCTAGAGAAAAAGCTAAATGAACAACGCAAAGTTGGGAACATTGTTCTAAAGGGAAGCGTAAGAGATATAGCCGAAGATATGGCAAAAGATGGAACAGCAAAGCCTCTAGCAGAGAAGCCTGCAACAACAGCAGCCGCAAAACCCAAAAGACCAGGTGCAAATCCTTTGATGATGAACGAACTACAAGACAAGCTTAAGAAAAAAGCAGCTGCATAAAGATTTGAGCTTGAAGCAATAGATTCAATGGATTTTGTTGCTTTAAATCACTTTACAAATTTTAGGGTAAGCTTTTCTATCAAGTTGAGCTTCCCTAACTATTTCCTTTATCCAAAACAATTTTTAAATGACAAATCATGTAAAAGTTAAGATTAATTTTGGCACAAGATTCTTCAAGAATGCTAAAGTCTTTTAAGAGATAGATATTGAAGAAGATCGACAATGAGTATTCCAGAAAATGACTTTCGCAAAATTATGGGACGTTTCACAACGGGGGTAGCCATCGTCACCACACAACACCACGGGAAACCTGTGGGGGTAACCATTAATACGTTGACTTCTGTTTCCTTAACTCCCCCCCTTATCCTTTTTTGTTTGGGCAAAAAACGCGTTGTTTTTCCAGCTATTTTTGAAAGTACCCATTACGCCATCCATATTTTATCCTCTCAACAAGAGCATTTGTGTCATGCTTTTTCTCGTCCATCCGTTGATCCTTGGAAAGATTTGGTTTACGAGTTCAGTAAAGTTGGCTGCCCTTTACTTGCTGGTTCATTGGGAATTCTTCATTGTCGCCGTGAAGCAACCTATGAGGGCGGAGATCACACTATATTCTTAAACTACGTGGAAGATATCCAAAAAGATAATGGGGCAATTGGGAAACCGTTAATATATTTCCAAGGAAGTATCTTCTGAATAAAATAAGATGTCTATGTTATAGATGTCTTAGACTGGACTTCAAATAAGCATATCCTGTTATCAGTGTTAAAACAGCAGCTATCCACAAAAGGCCTTCACCAATAAGGTTTACCGCATTCCCAAAAGGAGATATATCTCCAATTAAGAGCAGGGAAATTGCCGCCATTTGGGCAGCAGTTTTCCATTTTGTCAACGTTGTAACGGGCATTTGGACTTGCAAATCACTTAAAAATTCTCTCAGACCCGAGACCAGAATCTCCCGACATAAAATAATAATTGCCGGCAGAAAAGACACAGGGCGAATTCGCCCAAATCCCACAAGCATTAACAAAGTTGATGCCACCAGTAGCTTATCCGCAATAGGATCTAAAAACTGACCCAAACGGCTTGTTTGCGACCAAAGACGCGCAACGTATCCATCTAAAAAATCTGTAAAGCACGCGCTAATAAACGCAAGAGTTGCGACCCACCGCCCTATATGATTGTCTGTATAAAAAGCCGCCATAATAATAGGAATTAAGGCCATACGACTCAACGTCAAAAGATTCGGAATACTGGGGAGTGAATTAGGGTCCCCATCGTCTTTTGAAAATTCAGTCACAAGTCTCTCTTTTTTAAGGTTGTTTTGAGTCATTTGCATTCTCAATCAATTATAATATTACTTATCATGAAAGTACGCATAGATTTTTTTTGCAACAAATTTATTTATCCCTTCAACAAGTTGTAAATCTTGAATAGTGGCTACTGCAACTCCACGTACCGATCCAAAATGGTTCAGGAGAGCTTTTTTCCGTGCAGGACCAATACCCGGAATTTCATCAAGTTTTGACTGAATGAGACTTTTCGCTCTTTTGGCACGATGGGTTCCAATGGCGAACCGATGCGCCTCATCTCGTAGTCGTTGTAAGAAATGCATCAACGGATCATTTTCTGAAAGGGTAAAATTGTCGCGCCCTTTTTGAAAAAATCTCTCTTTTCCAGCATTTCTTTCCGGTCCTTTGGCAATCCCCACAACTGTAATACCGTCCACATCCAATTCTTGAATAACTTTTAAAGCAACATTAAGTTGACCTTGTCCCCCATCAATCAGGATCAAATCAGGAAGTACCCAGTTCTTTTCATCTGCCCGAGCAAAACGTCGGTACAAGACCTCACGCATCATTTCATAATCATCGCCCCCTTGTGCTGGCGCGGGAGATCGAATCGCAAATTTCCGGTAGGATTTCTTTTCAAATCCTTGAGATGTTGCCACAACCATCACCCCATAGGGATGCGTTCCTTGCAAATGACTGTTATCATAAATCTCAATGCGCTCTGGTCTTTTGGGCATTAAGAAGGTAATTGCCATTTGATCCATAAGTGCTTCAAACGTTGCCATTTGAGCAAATTTTCGACTTAAAGCCCCTTTTGCATTGCTCAAGGCATGCTCCACAAGTTCCAACTTAGCACCCGATTTCGGAACCTCCCAAGAAGAGCGACTTCCAAACTGCTCCTGTAGCGCATCACGAATAAGGGATAGTTCTGTGGGCTTGTGACTCAATAATATTGTTGGAGCGGGAGCTCGATCTTGGTAAAATTGAGTTAAAAAAGCAGCCATTTGATCTTCAAGGGAAGAATCTGCTATGTGAGCCAAGAAAAAGGAAGTGGTTCCCAAATTACGTCCCTGGCGAAAGAAGAAAATTTGCATACACGTTTGGCCTCCTTCTCCTACCGCAGCAATTACATCCGCATCACGAATTTTGGCTATATTGATTCGTTGATGGGCCTGAATGCGCGTTAAAAGACGCAATCGATCACGATATTGAGCTGCCTCTTCATAAGCAAGTAATTGACTGGCCTCATTCATGCGTTTGGCCAAATAATCTTGGATGGTGGTTGTTTTCCCGTTTAAAAAAGCCGATGCTTCCTTAACGAGAAGTGCATAATCCTCTTGAGAAATGTTATTTACGCAAGGAGCACTGCAGCGCTTGATGTGAAACTGAAGACAGGGACGTGTTCTTTTTTCAAAAAAACTATCACTACAATTGCGTATTAGAAAAACCTTTTGCAGAAGTATCATCGTTTCCTCAACAGCCAGTACTGATGCAAAGGGTCCAAAATATTTTCCTTTAGTATGGTGAGGACCGCGGTGCTTTTCTAAGCGGGGATAGGAATGATCCTTTGTAATGAGAATGTAGGGAAAGGATTTATCATCCTTCAATAAAATATTGTAGTGAGGCTGCAACTTCTTAATTAAGTTACTTTCCAATAATAAAGCTTCTATCTCTGTATAGGTTGTGACAATTTCAAGAGCCACAGTCTCAGAAACCATACGTTGAAGACGATGGGGCAGTTTTGGAGCAAACGTATATGATACCACACGCTTTTTAAGATCCTTCGCTTTCCCTACATAGACAACTTCGTCTCGGGCATTAATCATGCGATAAACGCCCGGTCCGTTCGGCAATGTCATAACAACTTGCCGAATCGTTTCAATTCCTTTTTGCAAAGAGGCTGCGAGGGGTGTGGAAGTTGTCATGATTATTGATCCCTACACTTGCTAAAATTCCTTAGGGTTGCCCCATTTTTTCCTTTATAAATTTTACGACTCGACTCATTTCATCAAGCTTTTTGGGAGTCCACTGGGGAAAAGGCCACTGAAATGGCTTTGCATACCCTTTCTCATAGAGGGTTCGGTGAAATTCTCTATGTTTTGCAGAGTACCGTCCAATTTCCCAAATATAGACTGACTTTCCCGTAAAACAAGCTTCAGAAATCATTGAAACAGAATCTTGGGTAACAATGATTTGGTCCGCCAACCCGAGATAAGCTTGATAGGGATTTTCCCCCGTGCCATCCCAAATTTCATAGGAAAAACCTTTTAAAAATTCCCTCAACATCCTTAGCAAGTCCGCAGAGGTCCGTCGCGAAGGCGTAATAAAGCAATGTCCACCTATTTTCTTTAACGCTTCTGCCAAAGCTTTCATATCAGATTCTTGATACCGACAATGCCGATTATCGCCACCTAACAATAATGTCGTCAGAGGTACGCCTGAAGGATAGGGATACTTCTGGGCTGCGATTCGAATCTCACTTTCATTTAATCGATGCAAAGCCCCTAATATAGGAAGCACATTCGACCCGGTTAAATTGTCATGCTGGGGCGCTACAACACAATCATAATGGCGGACATTGATATAGGGATTTTGGAGCATAATTGTAAAACACGACGGCTTAAGCTTTTTAATAGCGCATGCGGGAGCTGCAGAAACGCGTCCAGAAGCTATCAGGACATCAGGCCAAGGACTCTCAAGCGGGTCATGACCAAGAGTTTGAGATTTCAAAGCTCCCACCCAAAGTTGGGGAGGCAAAACACGCCAAGGAAAGCGAGGCTTCATTGATTTAAATATTGGGGTTAATCCAAGCGCTTGGGCCACACCCAGACACTGGCTATAGGTACCAATTTTACCATGATCTGCCAAAATCCAAGTATTTACAGGAGAGTTCATTCTAATTCCTTCAATTTATTGGAAATGAAATAATCATTTCGTCTCCTCTAACTTATGCGCAAGTCCAACAATTTCTTCAAGAACCAAGTTAATAGGTGCAACTGTTCAACAATCCTTGTAGAGTTTTTTGACGCCATATGGTACCCCTTAAAGCACGCATAATCTTGAAATGGTCAACCCATGCCTAAGTTAACTTTGATTGATGGATCTGGCTTTATCTTCCGAGCTTTTCATGCTTTGCCCCCTTTACGCCGACCAGACGGTGTTCCTGTAGGGGCGGTGTATGGATTTTGTTCCATGTTGTTCAAAACAATTTTGGAAAACAAAACGGAAGCCTTAGTCGTTGTTTTTGATGCGGGCCGTAAAACGTTTCGTCAAGATATCTATCCTGAATATAAAGCCCATCGTCCAGATGCTCCTGAAGATCTCATTCCCCAATTCCAACTCATAAGAGATGCTTGTACCGCCTTTAATGTTCCCACCATTGAAGCCGAAGGTTTTGAGGCCGATGATCTGATTGCAACTTATGCTCACCATGCCCGTAAAGAAGGCTATGAGGTGTGCATCATTTCCTCTGATAAAGATTTAATGCAGTTGGTTAGTCCTGGCATTTCCATGTTGGACCCTATTAAAAATAGAACCATTGGCGAAGAGGAAGTTTTTGAAAAGTTTGGTGTGCCTCCCTCAAAAGTTGTGGAAGTTCAAGCTCTTGCTGGAGATTCTAGTGATAACGTTCCGGGCATTCCTGGCATTGGCATCAAAACAGCCGCGGAGTTAATTAATGCCTATGGAGATTTAGAAAACCTTTTGGCTTGCGCGCATGAAATCAAACAACCTAAGCGAAGAGAAGCTCTTATCGAAAATGCCGAAAAAGCACGTATTTCCCATCAATTGGTCTCCTTACGCCATGATTCCCCTCTTCCCCTCCCTTTGGAGGGTTTGAGTGTTCGCCCCTTGGAACAATTAGT
Source organism: Alphaproteobacteria bacterium (assembly GCA_016870095.1). NCBI lineage: Bacteria > Pseudomonadati > Pseudomonadota > Alphaproteobacteria > Alphaproteobacteria bacterium. The sequence goes on from VGCI01000002.1 coordinate 162,890, forward strand.
GCTCAATACATTTTTGCGTACGCAAGGTTTTAATAGTCTGATCGCACGAATTGAGCGACAAAATACAGCCACCAACACAGCTCCTATTGGATCTCAGGAACTACCAGGATTTTCTGTCAGTCCCTCTCCTCAACTTCAAGCAACCTATGAAACGGTTACCACTCTCGAATCTCTCAATGCGTGGGTTAATAAAGCCCTATCATCCCCTGTGATTGCCATCGATACGGAAACGACATCGCTAAATGCAGTTGAAGCTCAACTCGTTGGCCTGTCATTAAGTGTTGGTAAAGATCAGGCTTGTTACATTCCCGTGGGTCACAGAACAGAAATACCCCAACTTGCTCTTGAACTTGTGCTCGCCACACTTCAACCCCTTCTCACGCATCCTAGCGTTCTCAAAGTTGGCCACAACCTTAAGTATGATCTTGTGGTTTTAGCAAAATACGACGTTGCGATATCTCCCTTAACGGATACAATGCTCATGTCCTACATTTTAGATGCCGGCCGACATGGCCATGGAATGGATGAGCTAGCCGAACTTCATTTAGGATATAAAACCATTAAATTTGCAGATGTTTGCGGCACTGGGAAAGCCATGAAAACTTTCGATTACGTCGCTCTGGATCAAGCAACAGCCTATGCAGCTGAGGATGCAGATATAACCTTACAACTCTATACTGTTCTGCACCCCCGCATAATTGCTGAAAAAATGGTCACTGTTTTTGAGCGCCTTGAACGCCCCCTCATTCCCGTGATTGCTGCAATGGAAGTAAGAGGAATTCGAGTTGATCGCCTGCTTTTAGATCGTCTCGGTCAAGAATTTGCCACCCAGATGCTTCATCTAGAAACAACAATATATCAACTTGCTGGACGAAGTTTTAATATTGGGTCTCCCAAACAACTCGGAGAAATCCTATTTGATGAACTGAATCTCTCAACCACTCAAAATGCTCAAGAATCTCAAAAAATAAAGCCTCCTAAAAAAACCAAAACCGGAGCCTATGTTACAGATGTTGATGTGCTGGAAACTCTTGCTGCACAAGGCCATGAATTGCCAGCTCGTGTTCTCGAATGGCGCGGACTTGCAAAATTGAAGTCAACTTATGTGGATGCTCTCATTGCTGCGGCTTCAGGGAAAACCAGTCGTGTTCATACATCTTATGCTTTGGCAACGACATCTACGGGACGTCTTTCTTCGTCTGACCCGAATCTACAAAACATCCCGATTCGTACAGAAAATGGACGAAAAATAAGACAAGCGTTTGTCGCGGATTCCGGTTATAAGCTGGTTTCTCTGGATTACTCTCAAATTGAATTGCGTCTTCTCGCTCACATGGCAGAAGTTCCCTCCCTTGTTGAGGCTTTTCGAAAGGGTATTGATATACATACCGTAACAGCTTCAACCATGTTTAATATCCCCCCTGACAAAATTGACGGAGCTTTAAGACGTAAAGCTAAAGCCATTAACTTTGGTATTATTTATGGGATTAGTGCCTTTGGCCTTGCTCACCAACTGGGAATCGCCCAAGGAGAAGCTGCAGCTTATATAAAAGCTTATTTTGAGACCTATCCCGGCATTCAACAATATATGGAACGCAGCAAAGAATTTGCCCGTAAGCACGGTTATGTCCAAACCCTTTGGGGGCGAAAATGCTATACGCTTGGAATTCGGGACAACAATCCTGTGGCACGACAATTTGCAGAGCGCCAAGCGATTAATGCCCCTTTGCAGGGTAGCAACGCCGACATCATTAAACGTGCCATGATTCACATACCCCCCCTCCTACAAAAAATCAATTCGCAAACACAAATGCTTCTTCAGGTCCACGATGAATTGGTTTTTGAAGTTCCCGAGGCAGAACTTTCTACAACAATACCGATGTTGACAAAGCTCATGGAGAACGTCTTAACTTTAAAAGTCCCCCTTGTTGTTGGGGTCGGTATTGGCAATAACTGGGATGAGGCCCACTAAACATGCCCAAAAATATAGAATCTTTAATCGATGGCTACAAAGAATTTCGACAACAATATTTTAGTGGTTCTTGTGATGTTTTTGAAGAACTCGTCCGTCACGGCCAAAGCCCAAAAGTCTTAATGATTGCTTGCTCTGACTCGCGCGTGGACCCTGCCATTGTCATGAACTGCAAACCGGGTGACTTATTTGTTGTCCGTAATGTTGCCAATCTTGTCCCCCCTTACGAAGCCGACAATGCGTATCACGGCACCAGTGCAGCCTTAGAATTTGCAGTTCGAGGATTAAAAATTCACCATGTTGTCATTTTTGGTCATAGTCAATGTGGTGGCATCCAAACCTTAATAAATCAAGCGGGGAAAGAGCATCTGCCTTACAGCTTTGTAACAAAATGGATGGAACTTGCTCAGTCCGCTTGTGACTACACATATACCCATCACGCACAAGCAACTCTTGAAGAAAAGGCTCATCTTTGCGGACATTACGCCATCATCAATTCTTTAAACAACCTCATGACTTTCCCATGGATCTCAGAAGGAGTAAAAGACAACACCTTATTCATTCACGGTTGGTTTCTCAATTTATCTACGGGTATCATTGATGCGTATAATTTTAAATCTAAGCAATTTGAAGAATTGGGTGGCGAGATCTTTTAGGAAACTATAGATATACTTAATTGGATTGCCATACTCTCCGTTATTGCGAGGAATTTAAAAAATTTAATAAGCCATGTATTTACACCTTTAGAAATAGTATTTATAAATACATAAAATTTATTAATATGATAAAAAAATTTTTCATCGTACGATTGTAGGTTTTTAAGAAAACAGGGTAAGGGGGATCTAAATCGTACTGAAAAGGATACGTCACATGAAAATATAGATCGTTTTTCCTCGCCTCTAGTTAATAAGGGAAGAATAACGCAATTATTCATGATGAATGGAAAATTTTCCCAACACTGCGTGTGTGTATCGTGATTTTACTTTGGTGCAAGCACCATTATCATTTGTTTGCCTTCTAAACGCGGGAACTGCTCAATTTTTGCAGTTTCCTCAAACATTTCACACAATCGCTTCAAAACTTCCATCCCAATTTCATGGTGAGAAATTTCTCGTCCCCGAAACCGCATGGTGATTTTAACCTTGTCACCGTCCTCAATAAATCGATGTATGGCACGACACTTAACTTGAAAGTCATTTTCATCAATACCTGGACGCATCTGAATTTCTTTGATATCAACGATTTTTTGCTTTTTCTTAGCTTCAGCACGTTTTTTCTGCTGCTCATACTTATACTTGCCGTAATCCAGAATTTTACATACTGGTGGCTCAGCATTCGGTGAGACTTCAACTAAATCTAATCCTGCTTTTTGTGCCATTTGCATGCCTTCAAAGCGAGTAACAACCCCTATCATCTCTCCATTTTCATCAACCAGGCGGACTTTTGGGGAGGTAATTTCTCCATTGACGCGCGGTCCATCTTTAGAGCTTGTCGGTTCATTTGGTAAACGTGCTATAACTATCTCCTTAATTTTCAAAAAAACTATACAGAATTACTATTAACACAACGCTTACTAGCCGGTCTAGACTTTGCTTAAAAAAAATATAGTTACAATTGTACAGTTTTGCTCTCTTTTCGCTAATTTTTTAAAAATATTTTAAAATTTTATCTAATCTCGTTGCTCTCTTTCATAAACTTCCTTTATGATTATGACAGGAATGATTTATTTTATGGATATGAAATCATGATTATCACTTGTCCTTCTTGCGATAAAAAATACTTAATCGAGAATCATTCGATGCCTGACAAGGGGCGACAAGTTCGATGTGGTGATTGTGGGACTATGTGGTGGCAAGAACCCTCAGATATTATGACACTTGATCCCAGTAAACAAGGGATCCGCGAAATAGATCGAATACCTCATAATATAAATCCAGGCTTAACTAAATTAGAAAAAACGATTGAGGCTGAAGAGAAACCTAGGGGGCTAAAGGCCTTTTTGCAAAACTACTATTTAGATTGGCTTATCATCGTCTTTGCGCTCCTTATCGTTGTTTATGTAACCTACCGTGAACGAGGAACTCTATTCGATCAGGCTCCCACCTTTAAGAGAGCTATCAATCCTCGAATAGGGGGCAATCCAGGTGCCCCCGGACCTGGACTCATGATACAAGGAATTAATTATGATGCGACACATCATAATAACCTACCCCACTTAATTGTTACCGGGGAACTTGTAAATGTTTCCACTCAATCCGTACCCGTGCCACCATTAACGATTACAATTACAGGGAAAAATAATGGGCAGGATATGGCGCCAAAATCTCACAAATGGCGACATACCAACAAGGGCGAACAGTTAATGCCGGGAGGTCGAATCCCTTTCCAAAGCATGACACAGCATCCTGGCTGGTCTAATATAGATAAGATTGACGTTAGTTATTAGCCAGAATTTACCTTTCGGTTTTATAAGGGTTGAATTAGTAAAAAGGCTTAAAATTGACATTATACATTGAAATAACTTGGCTGATCGTATAATTAGAAGCAAGATGAACCCCAAAAGTACCTTGCATAAAATATGAAATTATTTGACATATCCCTCCAAGATAAACACATATTGTGCTTAGGCGATCTCCTATTGGATCGATTCGTCTATGGAAACGTTCATCGAATATCCCCCGAAGCCCCAGTTCCTGTCTTAAAAATCAATCGAGATTTTCTCGCTTTGGGGGGCGCCGGCAATGTGGTGAGAAATTTATCTTCTCTCGGTTGTAACACTATATTTATTGGTAATATTGGTAAAGATGATGCAGGACAAAAGACCAAAGATCTCCTAAGCGACCTTCCTCATGTGAAGGCATATCTTACAACTGAAGGCCGCACGTCCGTAAAATCTCGCTTCATTTCTCATTCTCAGCAATTGTTAAGAGTCGATGACGAAATTGTTGCTATGCCTTCAGAAGGCATCCTCAAAAATTTAAAAGATATGGTTCTGGAGCATCTTCCTTCGACTCAAGTCGTTATTTTATCTGATTATGGAAAAGGGGCCCTACCGGCTGAACTCTGTCAATTTGTTATTCTTGCTGCAAAAGCTGCAGGTATTCCCACCATTGTCGACCCAAAAGGCCAAGACTTTTCAAGGTATAAAGGCGCTACACTCTTAACTCCCAATGAAAAGGAGTTGCGCGAAGTCTCCCTTACCCCCTTGCAATCGGATCAAGATATAGTAGATGCAATGGCGCAAATACGAGACCTTTATCTCGTCGACGGTGTTCTCGTCACCCGGGGAGCAAAGGGAATGGTTTTATTGTCGCCCTCTACGTCGAAGTCAACACCAGATCCCATACATATTCCTGCACAAGCCCGAGAAATTTATGATGTATCGGGAGCAGGTGACACCGTTATAGCAACCCTCTCGGCTGCCGTCAGTGTCGGACATTCATTTGAGGATGCGACAAGACTTGCCAACATAGCCGCTGGCATTGTTGTAGGGAAAGTTGGGACGGCCGTTGTCGGTCAGGAAGAACTAGCGAGTGCAGTTCTTAAGGCTGAACCGCTCACCCCTTCCAAAATAATGACTCTAGAGGAAGCAAAAAATCACACGCAAATCTGGCGACGTCATGGTTTAACCCTCGGATTCACCAATGGGTGTTTTGATCTTCTTCATTTGGGGCACCTTCATTCCTTAAAAGAATGTAAAAAGGGATGCGACCGCCTGATTGTGGGGCTGAATTGCGATACCTCGATTCAACGTTTAAAAGGCAAAAATCGACCTATTCAAGAAGAAAATGTTCGTGCCCATGTTTTGGCTGCTCTTGAATATGTTGATGCAGTTATCCTATTTGAAGAAGAAACTCCTTTGAATCTTATTACCTCTCTTTTGCCAGATGTGCTGTTTAAAGGAGCTGACTATACCGTTGATACTGTTGTAGGTGCTGACGTCGTTCACTTGAATGGAGGCAAAGTTCATCTCATTGATTTGAAACCGGGATACAGCACAACTGCAACCGTGGAAAAGATGCAACAGACTTGATAACCGCACCTCTTCATTCTTCACCACCTAATCTTTTATTGGTCCTTATAAGCCTTAATAACCTAGGCTTGTGTCAACAGATCTAACTTTGCTAGAATACCTTATGGCCTATGATGTTGCTAATTTTTGTGAGTTTTACTCAACACCCTTGGGGCAAGCTGCAGGTCACCAAATTCAGGCCTGTATTCTTGACATGTGGCCAGATCTTTCGGGGCAGCATGTTTTGGGTCTGGGTTATGCGTTGCCGTATCTGGACTTTTACCTCACACCTGCCGAACATATCGTTGCCTTAATGCCTGCTCAAAGAGGCGTGGTGTTATGGCCTGAAGCCGGCCCCTCACGTATTGCTTTAATTGAAGAAGGCTCGCTTCCCTTACCGGATCAATCCATTGACCGCATCTTAATGATCCATACGCTTGAACATACAGGACAACCCCGCCAACTCTTGCGCGAGGCCTGGCGAGTCTTAAATGGGCAAGGCCGGTTGTTGATTATTGTTCCCAACCGTCGAAGTATGTGGGCCCACCTTGATAGCACGCCCTTTGGTCACGGCCAGCCTTATACCATGACGCAACTCACCACCCTCTTAAAAAGCAACCTATTTACCCCTGTATCAACAAAACGAGCTTTATATATGGCCCCCAGTCAATCACGTTTGATGATGGCGAGCGCGCCTTTCTTAGATAAAATTGGCAACCAAGTTTTGCAGAAATTCTCAGGCATCGTCTGCGTAGAAGCGATGAAACAAGTTTATGCCGGCACCCCTATGCGCGTTCGAAAGCAGGCCCGCTCAACGTCTTTGGTGGGTGTTTAAGACAATCTCTTCTGAGGATTTTAGCTGATTTTTGAGTGCTTTTTGATCGTAAATAAGGCAATAGGACCCAATGAAACTATATTATCCTTAATAATGAGCGGTAAAGTAATATCATGAAGACCAATATTACTTAAGAACTTGCTTCCCGACACCACAAGTCCGGCTTGAGAGGCATTAATCACACCAACATCAACAAGTTCTTTCATCATTTTATCAATATTTTTAATTTTAACATCCATATTGCCGTGAATAGGGTCTTTTGTCTCAATCGCCCCTTCACCTTTAAGACCAAATGTTGCTCCACTTGGGAAAACCATTTGCGGCACGTCTGTTTTCAAAGTTAGGTGATGGGTCGTCATATCATAGATAAAGTCAAACAAAGCTATAGGGCCCGAGAAGGAAAGAAGGGGAAGCTTAACCTTAATATCTTTCAACATGACGTCGGAAATTTTTACTTGTGACTTTATGTGCGCGGTATCCAAAATTCCTTGCGCATTTTCAACGACTACAACATCCGACGATCTCACGTCTCTAGCCTGGATGTGGGCTAGTTTCCAATCCGTCCAACTTTGACGAACGGTTATCGTTTCAACGTCGATAACTTCTCCTGAAAAGGTGACACGAATATTTTTTAGCACAAGCTTATTATCCAACAAAGGCCAGGGAGAAACAGCCATAGAGTCAACGGCAACTGTCCCTTCTGATAAAATAATTTGGTTTTGCAAAATGCTTTTTAAAACAAGATGTTTACCATAATCGACAGCCATTGCTAAAATAAGGATGCTTAATGCAAATTGAATGGCTCGACTGCCCCATCGGCTGGGAATATTCTGTTTGTTATCAGCCATTTTTACCTCCTGTTGCATTCGCCAAGGCATAGAGTTTACGACTATTTTTCTCGATACAATTTTCTAATGTTTCCATAAATTCAGCACGGGGAAGGCCAGGATGAATTGGAGGAAGAAATTGAATTACAATTTGGCCGGGAAGCTTGATAGGACTACGCCGTCCCCAGAAAGAACCTGAATTAAGGGCAACCGGCACAACCGGAACGTTAAGATCTTTGTATAAAACACCAACACCAGCTTGGTAATTTCCAGGCACTCCAGGAGCACTGCGTGTTCCTTCCGGATATATCACAAGAGGCCGACCTTGATCTATAACACGCCGGGCACCATATATAAGACTTTTCAAAGCTTTTGCGCCTGCTCCTCGATCAATGACAACCATTCCCATTCGCCAAAAATAGAGGTTGATGAGAGGAATCCACATCAATTCACGCTTCAATGCATATCCAGGTCGATTCAACAAAATATGAAAAATGAGAGTTTCCCAAGCTGATTCATGCTTACACGCGACGATGCAGCCTCCCAGCGGCAAATTTTCAATTCCCTCAACACGATAGGATAATCCAACAATCATCCGAAGTAAACTCATAGTAACGCCTGCCCAAATGCGACCAGCCCAAAAAATTGCCCTTTGCGGTAAAATCATCAGGGGTAAAAATATGAACATAATGATAAATGAAGTTATATAAAATGCCGCATCAAATAAGACTGAGCGAAGAAATTTCACCATTTTTTATCCTTGCTTAATGATGCGTGGATTGTGATGCAATCAACAGAATTTTGCAATCTATTAATCCTATCGTGATATTTTCAATAAAAAAGCCCTGCAATTACGTGCAAGGCTTTTTTCATAATTTTAAGACTGAAGACATTAAAACTTATAGGAAATTCCCATTCTAAGCGATTGACTTCGAATTGTGCTTAATTGACTGTATGCATTACCATTTCTTGAATTAACGGCTCTTAAACTTGTGCCAAATTCATAAAAATAGTCAAAGCGTAAGTAAACATTTCTATGAATAACCGTTTCTAAGCCAACACCTGGTGCAAATGTAAATTTATTCTTTGAGGCTGTACCGGGAATTGTTTGGTTAAAACCATTGTTGAGAGTATCATTATAATTCCACTTACTTAAGTTCGTACCCAAAGTAATATATAGAAGGGTATTGGGCGTAAATAGATAACCTGCGCGAAAGGCCGCTCTAAAATAACCATCACGCTTTAAGGTGGCTTCACCAGGAGTTCCTGGATTTGCCATGCTATCCCGCAGTTTTGTACGGCCAAAAGTATATCCGAAATCGCCGCCAACATATAAACAACTTTGTACCCAACCATAGCCTCCATGAATGCCGATAATCCCATTGGAACTTCCAACTTGAATATCTCCACTGTTGGTTACACCAAACTGTTGTGATGTATTTGTCGCCGTTGTCGTGTCATAACCCGCATGCGCACCCAGGTAGAAACCCGTTGAAATATGAGCATTTGCATTGGTAAGAATTAATGTGCTTGCAACAAGTGCTAACGTTAGTTTTTTCATGATAAAATCTCCCTAAACTGAAAAAATTGCTTATACAAAATTTTAATTAAATTTTACTTTTCTTACTTAGTTTACAAATTTTGGGCTAAGAATGAATATGAATTGAGACGGAGATTTAAGTGAAAGTTAATAAGTGTGTTGATTGCGACACAATAGCACATAAGGATTAAGAACCAGAAAAGCCGTTTTTATACAAATTTAATATCTTCTTGATAAAAATGAATTCAAATCCTTCTCATTCGCTTCAACTTTCACAAGTTTTTTGTCGACAGATTTTTTCAAAACTGTCGACATTTTGTTAGGTAACGATTTCCTTATATTTAACTTGGCAAAGGGGGAAACTTAAAGTTTAGACCTAAGGTGAAAGTTTGATTTCGAATGTTATTATATTCTGTCACGAAATTACTGCTTGCGGATGTAGCCTTTATATCAGGTCCAAATTCGTAGGCATATTGCGCACGCACACGAACGTTACTTCCGACCCCAATTTCAACACCCAATAAAGGAGCCCAAGAAATACTTTTCGAAGTCCCTGTGAGAGTCACGCCATTTTGACTAAAACCGTTATCTAATGCTTTCCACTTGCCATAAATGGCATTCACACCCCCATATATCAATGTTCCTGGCACAGGAAAAGAACCAATACGCACGCCTATGGTAGTCGTTCCATTTCGAGTGAGAGTTTGAGCCCCCCCTGAAACACTAAATTGGTCATTATTGAGTTTTATGTTTTCAAAAGTATGACCTACTTCTCCACCCCAATATACTTGATGACTTACCCAACCATACCCTGCCTGAAGACCAAAATTAGAGGTAACTTCCCCTGCCATTATCTCCCCTCCAGGTGCCGGGTTAGGATATAGTAAATCAGCATTTGTCATATTGGCACCTAGGGACAAACCGACATACGCCCCTTTAAAACTGGCTGTTGAATAGGGAATTGCGGAAGTTTTGGCAGTTGGATTATAAGACGGATTAATTGCCGGTGTGTTGGCTTCACAGACAGATAAAATCACAACACTTGTAACAAAAGACGCGATAATGTTTTTCACGATAAATCTCCCTAAAAATAAAAAAATTATAATAAATTTTAATCTATTTCCCAACCAATTGTACTTTTTCTTTATAAAAATAAGTATTTTTACCAGGAACGCTAAAATTAATTTCTATAATTATTGTAACCTTTGCCCTATCCCTGAATATTAGAAAAACTATCCTGGCAGTGAATAATTTGCCTCATTAATCTAATAATTATTTTTTACAATTTACGAGTCAAACCGAACATTAGTGACTGATTAATGATGCGATCAAATTTCACCACCTGTGTGGGGTCATTTGGATTTGTTGCTGACACGCTGGGAATGAAATTTTGTATATATTCAAGGCGTGCGGAAAAACCCTCCTTAAAATTTAACTCAAAACCTAACCCGGGGGCTAAAGATGCTCTATTCGTTGAACCATTCAGCATTGGACCATATGTATATTGGTTATCAACGGCTTTCCAATTACTTTTAATCATGCCGAGGCGAGCGTAAACCATAGTCATTGGCGTATACAAATATCCCATAAGAAAAGATGCATGAAAATAACCACTTCTTCTGAGACTTTGAGTAATATTCATTGTAGTAAACGTATTATTAATATGTGTGTTATCAATAGAATAACCCACTTCTCCACCCCAATATAACTGATTTTCAATCCAACCATAACCGGTTAGCAAGCCAAAATTAGCTGCTGTGTTACTTAGACCAGTACTGGTATTGCTCAACCCATTTATAAATGGAGATGGTTGAGCAGTTACTCTTGCTTTTGTCGTACCACAACCAACAGTTACCCCAACATAAGGCCCCCCCTTGGTTGTTTGCAGTTGGGTCGCACTTGCACTAGCGATTAAAACAACTGTACTAATGATAAGCGATGAAATTAGCTTTTTCACGGAAGTTCCTCCTCATTTTAAACTGGCAAAAAAAATTTTAGACAAATTTTACTATTAATCTAAGAATAGTTTACAGCTTCTTAACGAAAAATAAATAGAAAATATGAGAGGGCGGGCGTTAAATTTATATTTGAGTTGAATACAACACAAGATCATACCAAGTATGAAAAAAACCCTGCACGATAAAGTGCAGGGTTTTCTTGTTTTACAGTCTTAAGAATTAAATTCTTAGAACTTGTAGGACAAACCAACTTTCGCGGATTGGCTACGAACGCGGCTGAAAGTAACAGAGCGTGCCAAAGCAGCAGCGCCATTGTTGTTTGCAGTTACACTTGGACCGAATTCATATGTGTATTCAGCGCGCAAGAAAACGTTCTTTTGAACGGCTGTTTCAATACCAAAACCTGGTGTGAAAGAGAAGCGATTCTTTGAACCGGCTCCTGCAGCAAAACCAGGTGCTTTATCATCCAATTTCCACTTGCCCCAGTTACCACCAAGGCGAATGTATGCCATTGTTGTTGGTGTAAACAAGTAACCAGCGCGAAGTGCTGCACCGAAGTAACCATTACGCTTGAATGTTTGTTGCAAACCAAAAGGTGTATTGTTTATCTTTGTATTTTCAAAAGTGTAAGCAATTTCACCACCAAAGTATGTGCAATTTTGAACCCAACCGTAACCAGCATGAATACCAACATTTGCTGCTGTATCACCATGAGCGAAAGTACCGGATGCGCCTTGGATAGCACCTTTTGCTGTTGTTGCGCCGTAACCAACGGCTGCACCAAGATAGAAACCTGTGTTAATATTTGCACTTGCTGCACTGATTGCAACTGTGCTTGCTACGAGAGCTAAAGCTAACTTTTTCATAATTTACGTCTCCTTCAGACTTTAAGTTATTATTTGTATAGATTGTGTCAGAACTAAATCTGACTATCTTTTTTTTCACACACCCTTTTTCTACCCTACAAGAGAGATCCCTAACAATATAATGTTAACCATTTCATTTCATAAAAACTTTATGTGTGTCTTGTACGCCACATCTCCATTTCCTTTATAAATATGGATTTATGATTTTAATGCTGTATTAATCCTTTGTTTTGGACCCTCTTGAATAATAAAAAACCCTCACTAGTATGAGGGCTCTTTAATGCATAGGCTTAAAGCCAACTGTTTAGAACTTATAAGATAATCCCATTTTTCCTGATTGAGTTCGTAAGACACCGGCATTGGTGTAAGCGTTAGAAACGGAATTGTTGGTCGCCCGAATACTGGGCCCAAATTCATAAACATATTCAACACGTACGTAAACATTTGGATGAACCGCGGCTTCCAACCCAAAACCAGGGGAAAAAGAAAGACGCGTCTTGCTACTTTTTCCAGATCGCGCTGTGTTAAACTGACCATTTAAAGAATCAGTGATACTCCATTTGCTGAAGTTACCCCCGAGTCGAATATAGAAGTGTGAGTTTGAAACAAACATGTATCCTCCGCGAAATGCCGCTTGTACATATCCCGTTCGCTTCAGCATCATTTGCCCTGACGTGCCAAAGAAGTCTATATTATCGCTAATTTTAGGATTATCATATGTGTAGGCAAATTCTCCCCCAAAATAGAAACAATTTGCAACCCAGCCATACCCTAAGTGCGCACCAATGTTAACAGCCGTCGTCCCAACATCTCTTGCCCCAGCAGCTCCTCCTGTAAATACACCAGCAGCATTAGCTTTTGTTGTTGATAATCTCGCAGAACCGGCCCCATAGCCTGCGGACATGCCAAAATAAGAACCCGTTGTTATATTTGCATTGGTGGCACCCATACAGATTGTGGTGGTGACAAGAACGGCAACCCACTTATTCATGATAAATTCCCCCAACATTTAAATTTAGTTTTGCAAAATTTTAACCAAATTTTATTATCTTCCTAAGATTAGTTTACAGTTTCTTAACAGAGAATAAAGATGAATTATGAGAGGGCAATCATAAATGTTGAGAAGTGTGTTGATTGCGACACATTGGCACATATAGGGGGGAATAATAAGAAGGCCTCGCACCATTAAGCGCGAGACCTTCTTACAGTTAATAGCTAAGAAATAAATTCTTAGAACTTGTAGGACAAACCAAGTTTCGCAGATTGGCTGCGTACGCGGTTGAAAGTAACCGTACGTGCAGCTGCACCCGCACCATTGTTTTTTGCAGTCACACTTGGACCGAATTCATATGTATATTCACCACGTAAATATACATTCTTGTGCACTGCTGTTTCCAAACCAAAACCGGGTGCAAATGATAAGCGATTTTTAGAACCAGCGCCTGCAGGAACACCAGCCACGCCTACATTGTCATTAAGTTTCCACTTACCCCAGTTACCACCAAGTCGAATGTACGCCATTGTAGCTGGTGTAAACAAGTAACCAGCGCGAAGCGCTGCACCGAAGTAGCCATTACGCTTGAAAGTTTGTTGCAAAGTACTAGGATTATTGTTTATCTTTGTATTTTCAAAAGTGTAAGCAATTTCACCACCAAAATATGTGCAATTTTGAACCCAACCATAACCCGTGTGGATACCAATATTAGCAGCAGTATCGCCATGAGCAATATTTCCTGTGAAAGAATTATTTCCTGTTGCTGTTCCTTTGGCTGTTGTTGCGCCATAACCAACGGCAGCACCTAAATAAAAGCCTGTTTTAATGTGGGCGCTTGCAGCACCTATGCTCAATGCGCTTGCTACGAGAGCTAAAGTTAACTTTTTCATATCCTAACTCCTTTACGTTAAATATTAACAATTTATTACTAAACAATTAATCATATTTTACTTTTACACAACAATAGAATTACATATTAAATATGGCACAATCAATTTTATTGATGTTCTTATTTTTTACAAAATACTTATGTGTGACTTAAGAATCACATTCATAAATTATTAATAATTATTAATAAACACTTAACGCAAACGTTTTTTACTTTGTAAAAGCTAATAAATTGAAGAGATAAAGGTTAAGGCTCTGAAGCCTTAACCAGAAAAAAGTGGAATAAACATTTCTTGGAAATGTGATAAATGGAAAACAATTAAAGCGGAAAATTACTGACTCAAAATAAAGGTCTCGATAGCAACCACGGCAGCCGTGATGTCTGTATTGGTCCCCCCGGCTTGTGCAAGATCCGGACGCCCGCCACCGCCACTGCCTCCGATAGCTTTAGCCCCCGCACGCACAAGGTCTATAGCGCTGATGCGGCTGGTCAAATCAGGGGTCACACCAATAAGTAAGGATACCTTGGCTTCGCTAACGCTTGTTAAAACAACAACTCCACTGCCAATTTTTTGTTTTATATTATCCATGAGCGGTTTTAAATCATTGGCTGACACATCTTTTACATGAAGCTCATAAAGATCAATATCGCCAATTTTTCTCCCTACCGCTTCTTGGTTCATTGACTTTCGTTGGAGTTCGGCGACTTGTCGCTCGAGAGATTTTTTTTCTGTTATTAAGGCATCAATACGCCCCGGAAGTTCCAGGGCCGTTGACTTGACCAATGCACTCACTTCAGCCAATGTCGACTCTGCAGTCGTCACATAGTCTAATGCTACGAGCCCAGTGAAAGCTTCGATGCGTCGAATACCGGCAGAAATGCCTGATTCGTTAATGATTTTAAAAAGACCAATGTCTCCTGTACGATTGACGTGCGTACCGCCACAAAGTTCTATTGAAAATGGCGCCTCATCCTCCGGCACCATTCCCATGCTCAACACCCGAACCTCATCTCCATATCTTTCCCCAAATAATGCCATTGCTCCCTGGCTAATGGCTTTCTCGGCATCCATGAGGTGTGTTTGCACCTCATGGTTCGAAATAATATGATGATTGACTAACTTCTCGACGGTCAGAATTTCTTCACGGCTCATAGGACGTGTATGGGTGAAGTCGAACCGCAGACGGTCCGGAGCCACCAATGAACCTTTTTGGGTAACATGTGTTCCTAAGAGTTGTCGCAAAGCCGCATGCAACAGATGGGTGGCTGAGTGATTGGCCCTTAAGAGAGCACGTCGATTTCCATCAACCGTCAGTTTAACAACATCCCCTTTGGTTAGAGTCCCTTTAATCACCTGACAAACATGAACATGTAAACTCGCCCCTTGCTTGAGGGTATTCAAAATATTGATTTCAGCGCCGGATACCGTTAATAGGTGTCCCTGATCTCCCATTTGACCGCCGGATTCTGCATAAAATGGAGTTTGGTTAGCAACCAACAAGACCTCTTGACCCGAAGTGGCTTGGTCCCGTCGTTGGCCATCTTTTAAAATAGCTTGAACAATACCTTCCGCTTCCAAAGTTTCGTAGCCTAAGAATTCTGTTGCGCCAAATTCTTCATGTAAATCATACCATATTTGCTCATTCTTTGATTCTCCTGACCCGGCCCATGCGGCACGAGCTGCTGCCTTTTGCGCTGCCATCGCTGATTCGAATGTTAGCATGTCAACGGTGCGCTCGGAGCCTTTTAGAACATCTTGTGTCAAATCCAAGGGGAAACCAAAGGTATCATAGAGTTTAAAAGCAACTTCGCCGGGCAAGGGATCGCTAGGAGCCAAAGAAGCTGTAGCTTCATTTAGTAAGCGTAAACCCCGCTCCAATGTTTGACGAAACTTTTCTTCTTCTAACCGGAGATTCTCAACAATTAAGGATTCCCCACGGATCAATTCGGGATAGGCGGCCCCCATCAAATTAATTAATGTGGGCACTAAGCGCCACATTAAAGGATCTTTAGCCCCTAAAAGATGAGCATGACGCATGGCGCGACGCATGATTCGGCGCAAGACATACCCCCGCCCCTCATTACTAGGCAGAACTCCTTCCGCCAACAAGAAAGAACTTGCCCGCAAATGATCGGCAATGACGTTGTGAGATTGTCGATGGGCCACATCCTTTACGCCTGTTAAGTCCATAGAAGCCTGAATGAGGGTTTGAAAAAGATCAATATCATAATTATTGTGCACACCTTGTAAAGCCGCAGCTATACGCTCTAGCCCCATACCTGTATCTACGGAAGGTTTTGGAAGGTTGACACGACGACCATCGGCCAATTGTTCATATTGCATAAAAACCAGGTTCCAAATTTCGGTAAATCTGTCACCATCTTGATCAGCACTGCCCGGAGGACCGCCAAAAATCTTATCCCCATGATCATAGAAAATTTCCGTACAAGGACCACACGGCCCTGTATCTCCCGCTGACCAAAAATTATCAGAAGTTGCGATGCGAATAATCCGATCATCAGAAAAACCGGCAATTTTCTTCCATAATTTTGCGGCTTCCTCATCTTCAGCATAAACCGTAACCAAGAGACGCTCTTTGGGTAAATTAAAGTGATTCGAAACCAAATCCCAGGCAAAAGAAATTGCCTCTTCCTTAAAATAATCCCCAAAAGAGAAATTGCCCAGCATTTCAAAAAATGTATGGTGTCGTGCTGTATACCCTACATTTTCAAGGTCATTATGCTTACCACCTGCCCGCATACACTTTTGAACAGTAGTGGCCCGACTATATGCTCGTTTCTCTGCACCGGTGAAGACATCCTTGAATTGAACCATCCCCGCCGTTGTAAATAAGAGTGTCGGATCATTACGCGGAATAAGCGGGGACGATAACACATGCTCATGGCCTTGCGTCTTAAAGAATTGCGTAAATGTGGATCGGATATCTGTAAGGCTTCGCACAATCTACCTACGCCGCATCTTCCATCATAGCTTCCGGTCCTGCAATCATTGCTTCAGCAACAACGCCCGTATTATCCCGAACAGCTTTTTCAATTTCTGCAAACATCTCCGGATTCTCTTTCAAAAATGCACGTGTGGCCTCTCGACCTTGACCGATACGTTGACTTCCGTAAGAATACCAAGAGCCTGACTTGTCAATAACACCGGCTTGAACGCCAAGGTCTATGAGCTCACCTGTCTTTGAAATGCCCTCTCCATACATAATGTCAAAATCAACAACCTTAAAAGGAGGCGCCATCTTATTTTTTACAACCTTAACGCGCGTTTGATTGCCCGTAACCAGGTCCTTATCTTTAATCGCCCCAACTCGACGAATATCGAGACGAACGGAAGCATAGAACTTTAAGGCATTTCCACCTGTTGTTGTTTCCGGATTGCCGAAAACAATACCAATTTTTTGACGAATCTGGTTAATGAATATGACCATACAGCCTGTCTTAGAGATTGATCCTGCCAATTTACGCAAGGCCTGACTCATGAGACGCGCTTGCAACCCCATGTGGGAATCTCCCATATCTCCTTCAAGTTCAGCTTTCGGAACAAGCGCCGCCACACTGTCTATAACCAAAACGTCGATTGCGCCACTGCGCACCAACGTATCCGCGATTTCCAAGGCTTGCTCACCAGTATCAGGTTGAGAGATTAAGAGTTCATCTAAATTAACACCTAATTTCTTTGCATACCCAGGGTCAAGAGCATGCTCTGCATCAATAAATGCGCAAGTCCCACCAATTTTTTGTGCTTCGGCAACAACATGGAGAGTTAAGGTTGTTTTTCCTGAAGATTCAGGGCCATAAACCTCAATAATCCGACCTTTTGGTAACCCGCCAATGCCCAAAGCAATATCAAGACCTAATGAACCTGAAGAAATGACTTCAACATCGACAGCACTGTCTCGTTGACCCAATCGCATAACCGATCCTTTACCAAAAGCGCGCTCAATTTGTGACAGAGCTGCATCTAAAGCTTTGGTTTTATCACCGCGAGATAAATCATTAGACATTGGACATTCTCCCTTTAAATATTAAATTGTTTTTTTGTATTTTCTCTTCAAATTACACAGCCATACCTAACAAAATCAGCAGCGAAAGCTAAGCAGTACTTTGATATGAATTATACGCTAAAAGCGCCCCTTAAAGCCATCTGTGTATTTTAAACTGAAGAGCTATAGTTCCTGACTTAGTGTTAGCACTTCTTTAACTTTAGATGCTAGGTCTTTTAGTGTAAATGGTTTCGGCAAAAAATGAATTTTTGCATTATGATCTAAATTTTTTCGGAATGTATCCTCCGTATAGCCAGAAATAAAAATTGTTTTCGTATCTGGATAAAGATCTCGAATCCTTTTACTTAACGTTGGCCCATCCATTTTGGGCATCACAACATCCGTAACCAACAAATCAAAGCATTCGCCCTGGCTTAAAATCTCAAGAGCAGACTCCCCGCTATCCGCTTCAATCACCCGGTATCCTTTTTCACGTAAAGCCCGGGCACTAAACATACGGACAGCATCTTCATCTTCCACAAGCAATATTGTTCCGGCTCCCGTCAAATCTCCTGAAGGAGATTCAACATGAGGAATATGAACCTCTTCTTCACCACCCGCATGTCGGGGCAATAAAATTTTGAAGCTCGTACCTTCATTTACAACACTGTCGACTAAGACAAATCCACCCGTTTGTTTCACGATACCATAAACCGTGGACAAACCAAGACCCGTCCCTTCACCGACTTCTTTCGTAGAAAAGAAAGGTTCAAAGATATGCTCTAAGTGTTCTGGAGGGATACCGTGACCAGTATCTATCACCTCTATCATCACATAATCACCTTTTGCTACCAAGTCATGCCCCATGCGCTGTTGCTTCAAACATTGAAAATTACTGGTCCGAATAGTAAGAGCTCCCCCCCGGGTAATAGCATCGCGGGCGTTAACCACCAGATTAATAATGACTTGTTCCAGTTGGCTGACGTCGACCTTTACGGGCCACAAATCACGACCATGAATCATTTTCAGTTCTATTCCTGCCCCAATTAATCGTCGCAAGAGCGTTGAAAGATCTGCTAGGTTATCTGTAATATGAACAACCTTAGGTTGTAAAGTCTGTTGTCGTGAGAATGCGAGCAATTGACGCACCAAGTTGGCCGCTCGATTCGCATTTTGTTTAATTTGCATCACATCGGTATAAGCAGGATCATTAGGCAAATATCGTTGAAGCAAGAGGTCACAATAGCCAATCATCGCTGTTAATAAATTATTGAAGTCGTGGGCAATTCCGCCAGCCAGTTGCCCCACAGCTTGCATTTTTTGCGACTGAATAAATTGCCGTTCTAACCGTTTTTGTTCCGAGATATCCAGGAATTGGAGCATCAAAACAGAGGCTTCATCTTCTTGAGGCAAATGTGAGACATAAGTTGTAGTGTGAATTTTCCCCTCATCAAACCTTATTTCGAAAGGAGATGGAGGCGTTGTGCGCTCAAATGCCCGGCGCAGTTTAGTTGTTGTTTCTGATCGAACAGCAGGATGAATCATTTCAAAGAAGTCTTGACGTGGCTTAACCTCCCCAACCATCAGTGTAAAGGCAGGGTTATAATCGATAATTTGCCCCTCCCCCCCAATAATAACAGCTGGAATAGGTGCTTCGGAAAAAGCCTGTTTAAAAACGCCAGCTCCGGCACCCGTCGTCAGAAGACTGTCTGGCCGACAAAAAAGCAGGGGCTGAGACTTTAGAGATGTTAACGCCAACATTTTAAAGGGAACGGAATGGGGACTTCGCACAGAAATTAGAGATTTTCCTTGGGCCCACTCATCCCCTAAAAAGGTCTCAAGCGCAGTTCCTAGCAACCCCTCACGAGGCAAGCCGATCCAACGACAAAAAGTATTATTCGTCCCCATAATGAGTCCATTTGCGTCTGTATAAACGATAGCGATTGGTGCTTTATCAACAAAAGACTCAAGGGCCCCATAGTTATGCTTAAGCTGATTATGGCTCGAAAAATGAGGTGTGATATCTCGCAATGCTGCCATGAGGCCTTTGCGTCCAAAGTATCCCCCTATTTCTAAGGGAGCCGTTGCCATTAACCACCACTTTTGATCCTGCCCCAAACCATTTCCACCCCCACTTACCAAAATCTCACCCCGCAAACGATCTTCTATCATCGTTTTCAACTGCGCCGCTTCTGGCGTTGGGGCGATGCGCGTTAATATTTTTCGCAAAAACTCCTCTTGATTGGGATAGGTATTGGGATGCGTCGTCCAAATTGATTTACCAGAGTCATCGAAAATGGCTGCTTCAATGGCCGGTGTCAGCGTTGAAATGCCCGCATGAATGAGTTTTAACTTTTGTTTATAAATATTTTGTTGTCGGTTACCATATACCCAGTATGCCATTGTCGCCACAGATACGATGCCAATCATAACAAGGCTAAACCACTCGAGCTTGCTTGTCGCATGGGCACTTAAATAGCTAAATGCACCACACCATATGAGCGTCCCCAATATAACAAAAAGAGATCCTATTTGTGGCAATTTCGACTCCGATACCCTGAGAGAGCAATACTACCTCCCAAAATCAACAATATGATAAGTAGAGAAGCTTCCGTTGGAATTTTATATATATCCATCATCAGCATTTTTATTCCAACAAAACAAAGGATAAGTGCAACACCTGACTTTAAATAATAAAATCTTTCTACAGCATCCGCCAATAGAAAATAAAGAGAGCGCAACCCAAGAATTGCAAAAACATTCGATGTGTACACAATAAAGGGATCTAGGGTAATCGCAAATATGGCAGGGACCGAATCAATCGCGAAGAGAAGGTCGGAACCTTCAATAAGCGCTAATGCTACAAACAAAGGCGTGGCCTGCCATCGCTTAGGGTGATCCTTTGATCGAACCCATAGCTGTTGACCCTCTATTTTTGGGGTTAAGGAAATATAACGCTGTAAAAAAATAATAATAGGGTGAGTTTCAACCTCGAAGCGCTTTTCAGTTAACCAAAATATTTTGAGACCTGAGTATAATAAAAAGGCGCCTAAGGGATAAAGAATTTGATGGAAATAGGATATGAGCGTAATCCCAAAATATATCATAAGCCCCCGCAAAATAAGGGCCCCAAAAATACCCCAAAATAAAACACGATGCTGATATTTCAAAGGAATAGAAAGAGTTCGAAAAACAACAGAGAAGATGAAAATGTTGTCGATACTTAAGGATTTTTCAACAAGATAACCACTGAAAAATTCTAATCCTTTGTCGTGTCCCATAACAAAGGAAAGGCCTATTCCAAAAGCCAAGGAAAGAGCAATCCATATAAACGACCATTTCAAAGCTTCCCGGGGGGCGACAACATGAGCATCTTTATGAAATACTTTTAAATCAATCCAGAGCATTGCCAATACCAACACATTAAAAATAATCCAAAAAAGAGATGTATTTCCCATGCTAACCACTTTCAAAGGGTTGGAATAATTCTGTTAATGAATTTATCATAGACTTGAATTCGAAGAAGAACCAGAGGCATAAAATAGATGCAAATCACACCATCACTTTTTATTGATGAAAAAGAAATCAGCGAATCGTTTATCCGAGCCAGTGGACCCGGCGGACAAAACGTCAATAAAGTTTCGACTGCTGTGCAAATTCGCTTTGATATCCTTCACTCTCCTTCATTGCCCGAAAATGTTCGCGCCCGTCTTTTAGTCATGGTGCGCAGCCGTCTTACAAAGGAAGGTGTGCTGATTATTACCGCGAGGCGCTACCGCACCCAGGACCAAAATCGCCAAGATGCCCGAAATCGCTTAGCCGAATTGATCTACCGCGCCACCATTCCTCTCGTAAAGCGCATTCCCAGCAAACCAACGCGAACATCTAAAGAAACACGCCTTGCCGCCAAAGCCCGTCGTAGCCAGGTAAAACAGGGACGACAAAATATTAGGAAAGATAAAGAAGAACTCTCTTAAATTCAAATATATCTAAATAAATTTTTTTCAAATTATTAAAACTAAAAATTGCTGACATGCTTGCTTTTTTTAATAAATTTGCGTATTATTACCTTGCTTATAAATATTTTATACCCTGAAATTTGAATTGCAGATTTTCAACCCCCGTAAATTAAAGGAATTACCGATGAAACAATTCTTATATAAACTTTTCTCTATGTTTTTGGTCATGGGGTCTGTTTTTGGAACTGAACAAAGGGAAGAAAAACTTTTAAATCAAAAAGGTGCCATTTACTCAATTGCGAATGCCTATGAAAATCATGGGCCTGATCATAAACCCGCTCTTTTTGTTGATATCGATATAACATCTAATACAGGAACACCCAGTCAAGCGCGCAATGTACCAGCCCTATTTGCCGAAAAAGGGTGGGAAAATAATGACCAACTCGCACGAGCTTATAGATTTGGCACTCCTTATCTTATATGTAATGGCGAGAAAGTCGAATACCCAAGGATATATACGAAGGAAGAACCTGTTAAATATCAACTCATAGAAAAGCAAGAGGAGAAGAAATTTAAGGGAAACACCAGAGTTAGTAATACGGATCTTTTTCCTGGTGATAAAGTCTCTGTCTGCAACGTAGAAATTTTTGAGCGGCCAGACGGTACAGTCTTAAATAAATCCTCTCTTTTATATGAGGGCGTAGTTATGTTCTATTTTGATAGGAAACCTATTACAGCTGAAGAATTAGTGAGCAAACCTCTAAACACGCCGGCAGAAGTTGCTATATTTTTAGTTGAAAATGAGCAGAGTAAAGTATTTAAAGAAATTCTTTATCCTGTCACTGTGGCAGAAATTACAGCACCGACCTTTTTATTCGACTTTTGTCGTGAACATGGAAAGGAACATCAAGCTCGCAAACTAGGCAAGATTCAAATGCGGCACGCTTATTCAATCTATGAAGCCACCCCGACAACACGTGTCATTTGTGCAGCAATTCCTCCCCGACAAACTATTTATTCTGGGCCACACGAAATACTTTTAAAAGAAAGGCAAGATCTACGCGAGGGTCTCGGTATTGGTAAGAAAAATCGGCCAAACTGCTCGACTTACAATGCAGACACTGGCCTTCCTGCCAATTATCGTATTATTGGATAGACGTTCTCATAAATTATATCCCGGTCGGCATGCACCGGCCGGAATAGACAACAGCTAAATAATTTCTAAAATATTGCATAAGCTAGGACTGCACCCACAACAATGGTCCATGAGATGAGCCAAGTAAACCATTTCATTGCCGGCATCAAATTATCATTAGCAGAAGCTTGGATAATTTGATAAATCATTCCTTTTGTTGGGTCAGGCATATCACCAGGACGTCTAGCGGCTGCATTGCGAATTCTATTCCTACTTGTTTCAATCATTTACTTTTCTCCTCTAGACGTTTTTCCATAGGTATATATTCCCGATACCCTTTCCCTATATACAGCTGACGGGGGCGCCCAATTTTTTGCATGGGATCCGCAATCATTTCTTTCCATTGGGATATCCAACCGACTGTACGGGCAATTGCAAAGAGAACCGTAAACATGGAAGTGGGAATGCCCATTGCTTTAAAAATAATGCCTGAATAAAAATCAACATTGGGATAAAGTTTTTTCTCAATGAAATATTCATCTGCAAGTGCTATACGCTCCAACTCCATAGCTAGCTGGAGAGTCGGATTATTTTTTATACCAATCTCACCCATAATCTCATGACACGTTTGACGCAGAACATGAGCGCGGGGATCATAACTCTTGTAAACACGATGTCCAAATCCCATTAACCGGAAGGGATCAGACTTATCTTTAGCCCGCTTGATAAATTCAGGAATTCGATCTACATGACCAATTTCTTCCAGCATTCGCAGAACCGCCTCATTGGCACCCCCGTGTGCGGGGCCCCACAAGGCTGCAATTCCCGCTGCAATGCAAGCAAAGGGATTGGCACCACTCGAACCAGCTAAGCGTACGGTTGACGTCGAAGCATTTTGTTCATGATCAGCATGGAGAATGAGAATGCGATCAATAGCCCGAGCCCAGAGAGGATTAATCTGATAAGGCTCCGAAGGGGTTGAAAACAACATATTGAGCATATTTTCAGAATAGCTTAAATGATTTTGCGGGTACACAAAAGGCTGACCAATAGAATATTTATAAGCCATACCAGCGAGCGTAGGCATCTTCGCAATTAGACGTAAAGCGGCAATTTGACGTTGATTAGGATCTTGAATATCTAAACTGTCATGATAAAATGATGACAGCGCCCCCACAACACCCACCATAATCGCCATAGGATGCGCATCGCGACGAAATCCGCGATAAAAAGCACTCACCTGTTCGTGTACGAGGGTATGCTTGTTAATAGATTGAACAAATTCAATTTTTTGGGTAGCTGTCGGAAGTTCACCATAAAGAAGCAAATACGAAACTTCCATAAAGTCACTTTTCTCAGCCAATTGTTTTATGGGATACCCCCGATAAAGCAATATTCCCTTGTCACCATCGATAAAAGTGATTTCTGAGCGGCAACTGGCTGTAGACACAAAGCCAGGATCGAAGGTAAAGAGGCCCGAGGTTGCAAAGAGATCCTGAAGATCGAGAACTCCAGGTCCATCAGTTCCAACATAAACCGGAAGATCTACGGTTTTTCCTTGATAACTCAACTGAGCAAATGTTTGAGTTTTAGGTGCCACCATGATCATTCTTTCTTCCCTTAATTTTAAAAGTAGCGAGAAAAGCAAATTAGGGGCAATAACGAACGATTACCCACATTCCTACTTTCAACTTTACGCCTGAAAGGTAAAGGAATCAATAACACGACCGGGAATAATTTTAATTTCTCCCAAATTACGTTATTCAAAATCTTTCTGAAGTGTGTTGCGCACAGACTCTAACATAATTGCCTTAAAAGTGAAATCAGGGTGCGTCATTTCAACGATTATATCTTGATTAGGCTTTGAAAAATCAGCGATTTGTTCTTGTGTAAAAGCCCAATGGATAAAATGAATTGCCGATGTCTTTCCTGACTCCGTTGTTCGGTTGGGATCCTCCTCGGGAAGTGATTGCAGGGTGTGCCCTGCAAACCGAAGGTATAAATGATGTTCAATACCCCCAAGTTTTCCCAAGACCTCTGCACGACGAATGGGATCATCAATCTCAATCATAAAGGTTGCCACTAGTTCTTTACCTTGAGGCATCAGGGGGTTGTAAGCCAAGAGCTCATCGGCCATTTGAGCATCCCCCCCTTTTTCGATGTAGAGCATTTCTTGCACCTGCCACCAAAGGGTATCGTAGTTTTCAAAGAAAAGTGTTGCCTCCGCCCCTAAGGGAACCCGACGATTTTTCTTAATAGCAATTGTTTCTTGACGCATCTGTTCCCGGACTCTGCGAAAAACTTCAATGGGAAGAATGTCTTCTGCTGTTAAGCATTTTTTCATCATGATTTCTTTCAATCTTTAAAAACTTATTCTTTTATTCATCAAAGCCTAAAGACACGAGGGGTAAAAAATAATCAACCTAAAGCTTTATAGCCCATAAGCGTGGGCAAATATCTCAATAGGATGAGCGTTTTCACTTACAAAATTAGAATCTAATTTTTCCATGCCCTGGCGAATATGTGTAGCTGCCAGAGGGCATTCAGATAAAACGAGACGGTTCTGATTCTTTAAAGCCTGTTGTGCTACCGGCTTGCCAACCTTTAAGGCAATATCAA
Organism: Alphaproteobacteria bacterium; assembly: GCA_016870095.1. Lineage (NCBI taxonomy): Bacteria > Pseudomonadati > Pseudomonadota > Alphaproteobacteria > Alphaproteobacteria bacterium. Next base: position 188,500 of record VGCI01000002.1, read on the forward strand.
AATTTTCGACCTTCAAGCCCCATGCTCCTCCATGACCGGAGCATCTTTCAATAACTTGCAAATCAATATCCGGAATCAAGCGAAGCAATTCCGCTGCTTTTTGACCCATATTTTGAGCCCGCGCATGACAGGCAATATGAACCGTCACGCCTTCTGTTAGCGGCTTAATGCCTTCTACTAACCCTGGCCCTTTAGCCAAACTTACCATATATTCCGTAATATCCTTCGTTGAATGCCCTAAAAGATTTACATTTTCGTCATTGGGCAGAATTAACGGCCACTCCGACTTCAGCATCAAAGCGCAAGATGGCACAAGAGCAATGACTTCGTAACCTTGATCAATCCATGGTCTTAATTCGCCCGCAACACGCTTTGCGGCTTCAGCCACACCAGCAATATTACCTTGCTCCAATAAAGGCATTGCGCAACAACCAGGATAAATAACTTGGGTTTCAACGCCGTTGTGAGCCAAAACTTTGCGCGTCGCAAGACCTATATTAGGGTTATTATAATTCCCATAACAGGTGGCATAAATAACGACTTTGCGCCCATAAGCAGGAGCTGCCTTATTGAGGGACAAGGGTTCACGGGTTTGGCGAACGAGAGTTTTAGCGTGAAACTGAGGCACAGCGGCTTCCCGATGAATTCCCAATGTCTTTTCCAAGAGAGGGCGTGTGATTTTATTGCCTTCTTTTGTCGCCCAATTCGCCAGGGGAGCTACAGTTTTACCTACCGTACCCGCCAAATCTGTATTTGCTAAAATCTGCGTCGAAAAAGGTACTTTGCCCGCAGCAAACTCCATCGCCCGATAGCGCAGCATAAGGTGGGGAAAGTCGATATTAAATTCATGTGGAGGCGTATAGGGACACTTTGACATGTAACACAAGTCACATAAGGTACAAGCTTCAACAGGGGGCGCAAAATCAGCACTAGCAACAGAATCTAATTCCCCGGTGGGCGCCGCATCAATTAAATCAAATAACCGCGGAAAGGTATCACACAAATTAAAGCAGCGACGGCATCCGTGACAAATGTCAAAGACCCGCCGCATTTCTTCGTCTAATTTATCCGCATCTAAATAATCGGGATGAGTCCAATCAATAGTATGACGCATGCAATGAGCACCTCTACCCTAGCTCATGGTCTCCAAAGCTCTTTGGAATCGACCGGCATGAGAACGTTCGGCTTTCCCTAAAGTTTCAAACCAATCTGCAATTTCTTCAAACCCTTCCTCACGGGCAGTACGAGCCATACCTGGATACATATCTGTGTATTCATGTGTCTCTCCCGCGATCGCAGCTTTCAAATTCAAAGAGGTATCGCCAATCGGCAAGCCCGTTGCCGGATCCCCAACAGCTGCAAGAAACTCTAAGTGACCATGTGCATGCCCGGTTTCACCTTCAGCTGTTGATCTGAATACACTGGCAACATCATTATGACCTTCAATATCTGCTTTTTGCGCAAAATAGAGATATCGACGATTGGCTTGTGATTCCCCAGCAAAGGCTTCTTTTAAATTTTGTTCCGTCTTACTTCCTTTTAAAGACATACTTTCCTCCTCAAATTAAGCGATTTGTTCAATGAGTACTATCAGCTAAGTAAGGGGGAAACGTCAAGGGATATAGTGGCTTATATGAATTCTTGGGCTAAAATTCTTGAAGTTTAGGCAATAATATCGGGAACCAGAAGGCCATCAATTTTTTGGATTTGATCTTTTACAAGTATTCTTCGCTTCTTTAAGCGGTGAACTTGAACGTCGTTTTGGTGGCTATCAAGGGACAAATGAGAAATTTCGTCCACCAGCTGACGATCTTCCTTTTTGAGTTTGTCCAGCTTGTGCTGTAATTCTACAACCATACTTGGTTCTAGTGCCATTATTCCATAATACCCATATTATTTTGTAGTAATCTATATAATCACTTCTTAATCAAATAAACAACATAAATAATAAATACTACATTTAGTGTTAATTGAAAACTAGAAAGAAGATTAATGGTGCCCAGAGCCGGGATCGAACCAGCGACACAGGGATTTTCAATCCCTTGCTCTACCAACTGAGCTATCTGGGCATACGTTTACACATTAGGCCTCCCAGACATAGTAAATCTTGACTGAATTGTCTAGATGAAAAATGGCATTGAAACGGAAACTTTGAAGTGAAAGGGCACCAAACCTAATGGGACTGCTGTCGATCTCGAATCCATTTCAGGCAGGCATCGCGATTGGGCTGAAAATTTTGAGCAATCCACCAGGCTTCACACTGTTTCAAAAGGTCGCCCAATTTGGGACCTTGTTTTACACCCATCCCCACAAGATCTTTGCCTTGAATAGGAAAGGTAGGATGCCGCCAAGATGCCGAAACATTTAAAGTTGCGTCAAGAATAGATCTTGTCGAACCTACAGCGCGCAAAGTTAGGCTTAATCGAGTCAAATCTTCAAACCATTCAGCACCATCATGATAGAGATTTGCATAGATCGTCTTTTCAGAACTGGGATAATACTCTAAACGATTTTGACAATATTGAAGGTAATTCTTTTGGTCTCGCGAAAGTCTTAAAGTTTTCGCCAGAGCCATAACGTCAATTTTGGGTAAAGAAAGGGCCGCTAAACGACACATTACTCGGGGGACTTTCTCAAAATTTAAAAGAGACTCGAAGGCATCAAGATTTATGGAGTGAGGCAAAATCAGGGGGGCAATACCCGCTTTGCTTAACAAACGAAGACTTGATAAAGGATCAGGGGCCGATAAAAGCTTCAAAAATTCATACCCGATACGCTCTCGCGACAAATCCTTTAGCCCCTGATGTAAAGCTGTACAGGCCTGTATTGCCTCTAAGTTGACAGGACCTTGGCCATACCAAGCTAAGAAGCGAAAGTATCGTAAGATGCGCAAATAATCTTCTTGAATGCGTGTATGGGCATCGCCAACAAAGCGAATCATCCCAAATTTAAGATCTTCTAGACCGTGAAAGTAATCGTAAATAGTCCCTTGGACGTCCGCGTAAAGCGCATTAATAGTGAAATCCCGACGGCTTGCATCTTCTTCCCAACTTGTTCCATACGTAACGCGTGCACGACGGCCGTTTGTTTCCCAATCTTTGCGCAAAGACGTAATTTGAAATGTTCGGTTTTCTAAAACAGCTGTTATGGTCCCGTATTCATAACCTGTCGGAATCACGTTGATATTCGCTTTGGTGAGGATGTAAATAATATCATCAGGGCCAATGGGAATAGCTATATCAATATCTTGTGCAGAAATCCCTAGAACAGCATCACGCACACATCCTCCAACAAACCGTGCCTCTCCCCCCTCTTCCCGAAAAATTTGAAAGAGCCTTTGGGTTATGGCATCCCCCATAAGAGGAAATTGGGTTAAGTCGAGCTTCATCAATGATACTATAGGAAGTCTCACAAAATTGAGCAAGGGGAGGACTTAAGAACAAAATAACTTTGCAATTTTCCCCCTCAAATGCCCATCGCTTTTCGGATGAGGCGTCTTTTCAAGGGAGGGATTTGGTTTACGATTCCCAAACCTGTATTACGCATAAAAGAAAGTATGCTGGATTTGTTGGAGAATAATCGAACCATTCCATCACTCATTGCGAGTATCGAAGCTGTATCGAGTCGACGTCGACGCTGATAGTCAGATAAAATACTCTGTGATCCAATATCAAGCCCCAAATCCTTAGCTTTTTTGAGGACTTCTGCCAAAATTTGCGCATCCCGCCAACCTAAATTAACTCCTTGTCCTGCCACAGGATGGACTGTATGAGCGGCATCCCCCACAATCGCGAGACGATGATCGACTGTATTTTTCGCAACCATGGCCGAGAGGGGGTATGACCACCGCTTGCCAGAAACTTCCAAATTTCCATAAAAGGGAAAAATTTCTTGAAGCTCTAGGGAAATTTTGACATCGTCCAAGTCTAATAGACGATTAATATCCTGCGGAGAGCCTGTCCACACAATACCTGATCGGTTCACCCCAGTCACAGGGCATGTCCGTAAAGGTAAGATAGCAAACGGCCCTTGAGCTTGAAAAATCTCCCAGGCCCTGCCTTCGTGCGGTTTTTCATGACGGACGTGAGCAATAAAAGCCGATTGGTTATATCGCCACCGAAATGTCTTGATACCCGCCTCATCTCTTAAGGGAGATAAGCGTCCTTCCGCTCCAATAATCAACGGGGTCTTCAAAACGTCACCGTCCTCCAACTGAATGACAGCTGCTTCCAGGTGACGCTCACTTTGAAGCACCTGTGCGGGCGCCCTCCAAATCAAATTATGTGACAACTCCTGAGCACGCTGAAAAATACCTTGGCGCAAAGTTCGATTTTCTACTATATAACCCATCGGATCTGGGCCAACATCTCGATGATCATAATAAACAGCCCAGGGAGAATCTTTTTCAAATACACGAATATCCAGGATAGGTTCTGCCGCATGGTCAACTTTGGGCCAGATGTTCAGGCGATCAAAAATAAGTTTTGATCCATAAGCGACAGCAGTTGTTCGCCCATCCAAATCTGGCTTTAAAAGATCCTCTGGTGACTCCCTATCTATCACTGTTACCATAAGTCCCTGTTGAGCCAGGGCGACACCTAACGTTCCTCCAACCAAACCACCCCCAACAATGACAACATCCATTGCCTGTGGCTTTACCATGGCAAGCTCCCTAATTGTTTGAGCCCTTGATCTAGAGTAACCAGTGTGTGCTCTTGTTCAGGCGTCTCGTCATAAATCCACACGTACAATACATAAATAAATAGGGTCAAATAAGCTCGTAATTGTATAGGAGCCCAAAGATTATCTTCCTCCATACCACAATCTTTCAAAATACGCGCAACCATTTTCATCACATAAGGACGTAACGTCAGCAGCATCAGAGGTTTTGCGACCAGGTCCCCCCAGAGACGACGAATCGCATTGCGATGAGAAGCACAAGCATCCAAATGACTCATGACCATATCTGTTAACCGATCATGTGTGGGTAATGTCGAGGGGGGGATTTCACGCATCGTCTGATCATGAATTTCTTCCATGAGGACTAAAACCATAAAGGCCGTTTCCGGATAAAGAGATGCAAGTTCAAGAGGGCTCTGCCCCGTTTCTTGAGCCAATCTTTCAACTGTTAAGGCTTCTAAACCCCCTTCTTCCGCTAGCTTCCATAGAGCCTCTTCATTCATTGAGACAATTCCTGTCCTCTATGCACGGCCGCTTTTACAGCCGTATAAGTTAGCTTTTCTAAAGCATGACCTTGGTCAAATACACCTAATGCAGCAGCCGTTGTTCCTCCCGGGCTGGTAACTTTTATGCGCAAATCAGTTGCTGAATCTGACGTACCCTGAAGAATAGCCCCCACTCCTATAGCTGTTTGACGGGCTAATGCAAACGCCACCTCCCGCGGGAGACCACACTCAGCACCTGCAGCTGCCAGACATTCTACAAGGCGAAAAAAATAGGCCGGCCCGCTCCCAGACACTGCCGTCACAACGTCCATCAAAGCTTCGTGTTCGAGCCATATCGCTTTTCCAGATGCCTCAAAGATTGATTGTCCTAAAGCTCGTTGTTCTTTTGTTAACGGATTCTGCGCTACAAGAACGGAGATCCCCTGTCCCACTGTTACAGGGATATTGGGCATAGCACGAATAATACATTCGTCTTCGCCTAAAAGTCGATGATAAGTGCTCAATGTCAAACCTGCTGCTATAGATAAGAATAAACAACCCTGTCCTGAAAATCGTCGGTAATGAGGCAAAAGGTCAGGTAAAATTTGGGGTTTAACTGCAAAAATAATAAGATTGGGCACAAAATCTTCAGGAAGTGAAGCCAAATCGGGTACATATTGAGGATTTGACGGTTCAATGACAACGACATCAAAGGGCGCGTTATCCCGCTCCCAGCCTTGTTTTAAGGCACTTCCCATGACACCACATCCTACCAAAAGAAACTTTGCGCGTTTCATTTTATTCTCGCTTTCCTCAATCGTTCGCTCGAACCAACATACTGCCCGTATATCCTTGATAAAAACTTCATAAAACTCCTAACGAAATATCAAGCTTCTCCAACCGTATCAATTAACCCCATCTGCAAAGCATCCTGCGGAAGTGTACCATGGGTTAATAAGGTTCCAAAAACGGGATAAAATGTTTCACATTCTCCAATAATTGTTTCCATTAATTCCTCAATTTGAGGTGTTACTTCTTTAGATTTTTTGCCTTGTAAAAGCAGTGAATATCGAAAAACGATCCATTGATCATCAACCAAATCAAAGTGACCCATCCACAACCTTCGGTTGATTAAAGTCAGAAGTTCATAAATACCTAAAGGAAGGGGCTCTGGAACTTTTAAATCCAGGAAACAAGCCAGATAGAACAAATGGGATTCAGCCTGCCAGCACAGATGGAAGCGATATTCACCCCAATGTCCCGGAATATCGATAATTAACTCATCGGGCCTCAGTCTTTCCCAATTCCATAAAGAATCTTCTGCAATTTGCGTCGCCACGCTTAAGGGATCAAAATTTTCAATCTTCTTCGCAACAATCATTTTGGGAAATTTTTTCAATTCAATAAATTTGTAAGGTATCTTGGAATATTATACATATAATTTCAAGGGTTGTGATACGAAGAAAGTTATATTCCAGGAAAAACATCCTATGCCATTAAGTCGCAGGGAGAGTCTTATTTCAGAGAAATACACCGTCACTATTCACTTTCAACCTCAATTTCTGGAAATTTTTTCTATATTTTTTCATGTATGGTATTGAAAAACAATGAGGAAAGGTATATTAAGGTAATTATACCCATTGTGTATGAAGAAATAATTTGATTATTTGAATGTTGGAATTTAAACTTCAAGTCATTTCTTTAATCAGAATAAAGATAGCTATAGTGTAAAGGTCACAACAAGAACCAGCATTAAAAACTATATCAACATCAGGATGATATTCTTCTCTAAAGTTGCACTCGGGTACTGCTGAAAAAATTTATTTTTATTTTTTAGTTGCCTGTGCGGCAAGCTTTATTACAAAAAAATCGATATAATTTCATTTTTTTTTAAAAGCTTAAAAGAATTTTAACCAATTAGCGATAAATTTAAATTGAAACCAAAATTATTTTAAGGGGTGGACCATGAAAGAAAATTATTTTAAATCAGTTGTGATGATCGAACGCCTCCATCGACTGTTCTTAGAAGTTGTAAAAATTGAATTGGACCGAATGAAAATTCGAGACATCAACAACGTTCAATGTCTTGTTCTCTACAACGTAGGTCGCGGACAAGTTACTGTGGGTGAGTTGACAAACCGGGGATACTATCTTGGATCTAACGTGTCTTATAATTTGCGTAAAATGGTTCAAAATAGCTATTTAATTCAAGAGCCCAGTGCTCATGACCGACGCTCAAGCCATGTAAAATTGTCTGAAAAAGGCATAAAACTACATGACAGGCTTGATGAATTATTCACAATGCACGCGAAAGCGCTTGCTAATGAGGGTATCAGTTCTGCAAAAGCTGAGGAATTAGATGGTATGCTTAATAATCTTGAAACTTTCTGGACAAGCTTATTAACACGAGATTTACGCCGCTAATTGAAAGACTTATTTCAAAATAAAGGAGGGGCTATCCCCTCCTTTTTCACTTTCCCACTTATATTCTTCTCTTGAATTTTTTTTGACTTCAAGGCAGTGTGAACAAACATTGTCAGTACGAAGGAGTCAATAAAACAATGTCTCTATTCCTCCCCATTCACATACATCCAGAAGGGTGGCGTTTTATTGGTCTTTTCGGAGCCATATCAATTTTCTTATTCTATATTTGCCAGCCCCTAGGCTGGGTCGGCATTATCCTTACAGGTTGGTGTGCTTACTTTTTTCGCAACCCCAAACGATTCACCCCTGTACAAGATGGCTTAATTGTAAGCCCCGCAGATGGTATCGTATGTGGCATTAAGCAAATGGATACTCCCGCAGAATTCGGTCTGGGGAAAAATCCATGCCTTCGAATTAGCATTTTCTTAAATGTTTTTGATGTGCACGTGAATAGAATCCCAATTGGCGGTAAAATTTTGAAGTCTATCTATCAGCCTGGTCAATTCTTTAATGCTGCTGATGAAAAAGCCAGTGATCAGAATGAACGACAATCCCTGGTCATTCAAGTGCCCAGTGGGCCACAAATTGCAGTTGTCCAAATTGCCGGGCTCATTGCGAGACGAATTTTGTGTCAAGCCCAAGAAGGAGATCAAGTACAAACGGGAGCAACATATGGCCTCATTCGCTTTGGAAGTCGTATGGATATCTACTTACCTGAAGGTGTCTTCCCATCTATTATTGAAGGCCAGCGAATGATTGCCGGGGAAACCATCATTGCTGATCTCTCAACAAAAGGAACGAGTCATAAGCATTTACGTGAAGGGATTTGCCACTAATGGCTTGGAAACGAAAAACACTGCCTTTTGAAGAAAAACCCCCTAAACCCAAAAGGCGTAAATTGTCCACCCACCTACCAAGTCGATTGAGACAACGCCCCCTTCAAGGTTATTCCTTGCCCGCCATGCTTCCCAATATTGCTACAGTTCTGGCATTATGCACAGGCTTAAGTGCCGTTCGCTTTGCGCTACAAGAGCGTTGGGAATGGTGCGTGGCTGCCATACTTATAGCAGGAATCTTGGATGCAATTGATGGTCGCCTCGCCCGCTTCCTGGGAAGCTCAAGCCGTTTTGGCGCGGAGTTAGACTCCCTTTCTGACTTTATTAGTTTTGGCGTCACCCCCGCACTCGTCATGTATTTCTTTTGTTTAAAGCAGTGGGGCGGTTTTGGATGGGCTATTGTTCTATTATTTAGTGTTTGTATGGCTTTACGTCTTGCGCGTTTTAACACTGGGGACATTGAAGGTACAACCCCCTCCTGGGCTGCCGCATATTCTAAAGGAATACCAGCGCCCGCTGCTGCAGCCTTAACTATCAGTCCAATTGTCATGTCCTTCCAATGGTCTTATGATTTTATCATGAGCCCTTTTTTTTGCGGGGCAATTTTATTTGGTGTCGCTCTTTTAATGATTAGTTCAATGCCAACAATTACCTTAAAGAAAGTCCATATCCCCCATAAATTTGTACTTCCCCTTATGGTTCTTATAGCTTTATCAACGGCTGCGTTATTCAGTAATCCATGGTTAACGCTGACAATCATCGCCTTAGGATATGTAAGTACTTTTCCGTTTAGCATTATATCCTATCATAATGCCGCGCGAAAAAACGAGGTTCCGCCAAAAGAGTAAGGTTCTTCTTATGAGGGTTAGCCAAATCTTGGCTTTTGACAAATCCTTAAAGCAATGAGAAAAAGCAAAGAAGATGCCGACAATAAAAGCGAAGGTGCCCACTTTTGCCCAATAGAGTCTGTTAATAAAGTGGCAAGAACTGGTGTCAATCCTCCGAGAGTGGCTTGACCAAGCGTATAACTTACAGAAATGCCCGTATAACGATGAGAAGAATAAAAGAGAGAGGGCAAAAAAGTTGTTAACGGTACAATAATACACGCATTGGAAATTACCAGAAAAGCTTGAAGAATAAGGTATTTTTGCCACGTAGGATCCTGCGAAATATAATAATATAAGGGTAAAGAAAACACCAATAGAACGAGTAAAGCCCCCCTCATCATTTTAAGCGCCGTTAGCCGATCCGCCAAATATCCTGTGAGCGGCATTAAAAGGCCTGAACATAATAAAACAATTGTGTTATCAAACAAAATTTCTGTACGAGATAATCCCAATTCAACGAACCAAACATTTATATAGACTGTTGCAAGGTAAAGGGGAACAAGGTTGGCCCCCCCAAAAACTATTGAACTCAGAAATTCTTTTTTGTTCAAAGTATAAACACTACGGAAAGGATGTTTTATGGGCCCCTCAAGTTTGGATAAGGCTTTAAACTCTGGTGTCTCTTGAATATCTTTACGAAGCCAATAAATAATGATTCCCATAATGCCCCCAAATATAAAGGGAATACGCCACCCCCAGGTTGGCATAAAGAAAGAGGTACAGAAGGTTCCAATAGCCGTGCCCATAACAGCTCCTGCAAAACCGGAACCAATTAAAATTCCTGCCTTTAAACCCGGGTGCTTCTTTTGAGCATGCTCAAAAACATAAATCATGGCACCTGAATATTCACCGCCCACACTTATTCCCTGAATAAGTCGCAAGATCAAAAGAAGGATGGGTGCCGCCAATCCTATATAACTGTAGGTGGGAAGTAGACCAATTAAAAAAGTCGGTAATATAGCCAGACTAATGGAAAGTAATAAAGCTCGCTTACGCCCATACCGATCCCCAATATACCCGAAAATCACGCCCCCTAAAGGGCGCATAGAAAAGCCAGCCGCAAAAATTGCAAAACTAGCCAGTATGGAAGAGTATCCTGAATCAGGTGGAAAAAACACAGGGGCTAAAAGTACTGCAAAGAAACCATACAGGGAAATGTCGTAGTGTTCAAATAAATGTCCTGCGACAATAGAAAAAGTTTGCTTTGCTTTTGTTTTCATTTATTCATTCTCTATATTAGAATATTATTAATTTTTAATTATTTATATTTGCAAATTTCTTTTTAAAAAAATCTTCAATATTTTTTATTAATTTATTTTGTTGGAAATAGGTTGGATAAGTTAAACACATCGTAACCATTGGCCCCTCCAAATCGGGAAGAACTCTGACTAAAGAATACCCGCTCGCCTCAATTGCTTCTGCAGATAAAGAAATAATTCCTAGACCATTTCGGGCAGCTTTGATAAGAGCAGCACTCGAATTTATACACAATAAATCTTCAGATTTTATATCAAGATTTTTTAAATGCCAATTGATGTTTGGGTAGGTCATTTTGTCAAAATCTTTTGCAAAAACGAGCAATCTATGACGAATTAAGTCTGTTTGTTTTTTTGGAATTCCATATCTTTCCAGATATTCAGAAGATGCCCAAAGCCCGACATGAAAATCTCGCAAAGGAACTTGAATAATGTTGTCCAGTTCCTCACTTTTTGGCGTTATAGAAATAACTCTCGCCTTCATTTCTTCCGATAATAAGTTGTCATGACGTAAGAAATTTAAATGAATAGAAGGATATTCTTCAAAAAAACTAGGCAGTATAGGCACAATCCAGTCTTCTATTAAAGATGACGTGGTATAAATAGTCACTTCCCCTTTGTTAAGGTTCGGATCTGACCCCATCATTGCTTTTACATTTTCAATTGATCCGATAATCCCGGGCAGAGCCCCAAACAGGATTTGCCCTTGTCTTGTCAGTTTAAGTCCAGCAATACCTTGTTTGCGTTCGAGAAGTGTCGTCCCGAGTTCGCGTTCTAATACCGAGAGTTGCCGGGAAACTTTCCCGACAGGAATGTCTTTAATTTCTGCGAGCTTCCGGACACTTCCTGCCAGAACGAGTTCGTAGAAATTTTTTAAATATTCAAAGTCCATAATTAATCCGTAAATAATGTTTCTGCTATATCGAGTAAGAGAGCAGAATCATTAAATCAATTCTCCTTTAAGCAAATGGGGTATTTTGTCACGTCTATTTTTCGTTTGAAACAAAATTAAGGCAAAAAAATGCCTGACCGCCACTATCAGAGTTATTATCGAAAGTTTCTAAACCTAGATAACGCAACTGAACCAAGCTATCTTAAACGATTTGAGAAAAAGATATACGGTATCTGAGTCAGTGCATATTTCGTACCATAATCAAATGCTGGTTCTGTTTCAAGATATGTTATGAGATATTTTTTTGTTTACAAATGAAACATTTTTGTAATAAGTTCATAAGAGCGAATTACTGTTCTGATAAACGAAACAATAAGAGATATTATCCACTAAGTTAGAAATTTGGCGCTAAAGATAATAAATTTAGTTCTAATTCTAAAAAATTACAGTAAATCAGAAAGAATTTTAAAAAAAGTAGAAACAAAAATTAAGTTTTTAAATTTTAATTGGAGTTGCACGAGATATTCTTTGAATGAGCACCTGCTTTTCAAGAAGTCTTTGCACTAAAAAGAACGGGGAGGCGTGATTATGCTCTACATTGTTCCAAAAACCACACTGTCTAATCAATCGGAGGGCCATACTCATAAAGTTGACCAAAACCCGAAAAACAACCCGTCCTTCAAGAAGCAATTTCTTTCAAATTTCCATGAATTGTCCCCTAACCTCTTTTCATTTTATGCCCAAGATGCGCGCTATGATCTACGCTGCTCTTTCGTGCTAGCTATCCAAGATACGTTAATATGTGATCTTAGCGAACAGTCGAATGAAGAGTATTTAATACCAATGGCGATGAGTGACTGGCCCATTCTAGAAGCTCAAAAGCTACCTGAAAAAGCATTTGGCAATGAATATATACAAGAAATGTTGACTGCACGATTCTATCTCAACATGCTAGAATCCCTCCTTGTATTTTGCCAAGCGACAAATGCAAATGGGTTAGCTTTAACTGTTGATGATAGCAATCTGGATGCCCTTGAAATTTATCGAAATTTTATATTCCATGAATCACGGATACCAACACTTTCAGAGGAAAAAATTCAAATTAGGATATCCGCAGATCATGATACTCACCAGGAATTGGTTAAACATCTACAGAAGGTTAATCAAGACTTCCGTCAAACCCTCTGGCGCAATCAATGGGGAAATCCAGCATTACGGGCCTATTTGAAATATTTTGCATTATCTGATTTTTAAATCAACCTAAGCCTTAGCTCCCCAATTTACTTCTCCGTCAAATGCATAACTCCATCCCAGTCTTCGGGGGGAGGGTTCTCTTTGAAATTGTTACACCTTTCCAAATATACTGAGACTGTAAAATCATCTCCATAGTGAACCTTGATATCCTCAAGAAGACTGATTGCTGCGTCCCAACGGCGCTCAACATATAGCTGGAATGCTTTCGTAAAGAGAGTGCAATAGTTGACTTGCATTTCCGAAGGAAGAAGTGATGGATTATCCTGAAAAATTCCCACCAACTCATAAATTTTTACAGGCTTTACCTTTCCTTTTACAGCGACAAGATCAACAGGACGAACAAGACAACGTTCTTTAACCTCATGGTATACTTCTTCACTAATAATAATATGGGTATGATACATTTTATTTGTACCCTCTAATCGAGCTGCCAAATTAACAGTATCTCCAAGAGCTGTGTAGTTCATGCGGTCGGATGATCCCATATTTCCAACAATAACATCCCCTGTATGAATCCCGATGCGGGTCTCTAATATTGGCTTGTTTTCTATCGCCCACTGTCTATTTAAGTGTGAAAGACGTTGTTGAAGAGTAAGAGCCGAACGGCAAGCATTTAGAGCTTGATCCTTATCCGCAATCGGTGCGCCCCAGAATGCCATAACCGCATCGCCAATATATTTATCAATAGTGCCATTGCCTTTCATAATAATTTGAGTGACTTCTTCAAAATAATCAGACAAATGCACGACAAGCTTTTCTGGCGGGTAGTTCTCTGAAACTGTTGTGAAATTTACAACATCCGAGAAAAGCAATGTGACACGCCGCAATTTTCCACCAATTTTCACAGATTGATTCGTCTTTAAAAGCTTCGCAACCAATACTTTAGGAATGAACTTAGAAAAAGCACGCATACTCATACGCATAGAGGATATTGAATTATTTAAAAGCTGTAATTCATAAATATCTGTGTTGATCTCATCATTACTGTCAAGTTCAAAATTTTTAATCCTCGTGGCTTCTTCAGAGAGCAAAATGATAGGACGGGCAATTCGCCGGGAAATAAAGCCAATCAACGTTACCGACGTCAAAAAAATGAGGAATGTAATAAGCAGGATCTTGCGCTGGGTATCTTTGATGCTGCCAACGAAAGTATCAATAGGAACAATAAGGCCAATCGCCCACTTTTTCTCAAACTCTTTTGGAAAGAAGGAAAAACTTGAAATATACTCAATTCCATCCTTCTCAAAAGTAAAGTTATCCTTCTGATCATTTCTAAATTTTTGATAACCTAAGACAACGCGCTTATCGCTTAACTCATTTAGATTGATGGCACGAACTTTTTCCCCTTCAACCTTAACCATTTGGCTTTTATCTGTACTGGCAATTAATTCCTCTTTTTCTGTAAGAATAAAAGCTGCATAACCCTTAGAGATGCGTGTTTCATTTAAAAATTCAGATATGGCGCCCATTTCAATGTCAACAGCAATAACCCCAAAGAAGTCACCTTCTGAGTTTGTAAGGGGATATCCGGTTGTAATACCTGGCTTTTTTGTTGAACTAAAAACATACACGTCACTCCACTGGGAAAGGCGTGATTGCGAAACACTGACATACCAATCTCTGATCAAGTGATTATACATCACTTTAGGAATGGCTTCCCTATCCTGAATTTTACCTTCTGCGTCTTGATATTCCCACACTTCGGAAACATGACCATTGGCACGCGTAATGTAGCGTATTGACGAAACACTACCTCCTGGGAGAGGACGAGAGGGGTCCGTGCGGTAGGTAGAGGAAGAATTAAGGCTTTTAACTTGAAGAAATGTTCCGTCTTCCGTTCCTATATAAATTGAAGATAGGTAGGGATAAGATCTTAATATACCTTCCATAAACGCGATAAGTGGTTGGTTTTCATTGGTAATAGGAGCCTTATCTTTAACAAGATTTGCCCCAAGATGAGTAATGAGTTGCGCTTGATTCAAATAGGAAATAACTTTTGCTACAGAGAACTTACTGACATGAGTCAACAAATCTTCAGAAACTTGAAGCATAGATTCAGAATTTGAATGATAGGTATACCACGTAGTAGCAAGGGTCGTCCCAAAAGTAATAAAGAAGAAGCTCGCCATGATATCGACATAGAGCTTTCTACTTTTCCACGAGAATTTATAATTCTCCATTACGACATTCCTTTCCTCATGACTCTCCTATGAAATGATAAAATGAAAATGTTTTATTTTTCGTTAATGACAAGGCGATGAATAAGCCCTCCCCACAATCCGTAAATCCAATTTTACTAAAAAAGGGATAGC
This sequence comes from Alphaproteobacteria bacterium, assembly GCA_016870095.1. Lineage (NCBI taxonomy): Bacteria > Pseudomonadati > Pseudomonadota > Alphaproteobacteria > Alphaproteobacteria bacterium. The sequence continues at coordinate 203,526 of VGCI01000002.1, forward strand.
TTTGTTTAGAAAAATGCTTTTTTTAAAGTGATGAATCATATAAAAATGGATTGCACTTTGCACAGCTCAATTTTTAGTCTAGAGTGAGCAATAAAAATTAGATAATAAGGGGCATTTCTCGTGAATTATATTAATCGCTATTTTATTCGAATGATGGCTTTTTTAGCTGCTATGGCTGGTGTTGTTGCGGTAATTTTCACTCCCCTTTTAACAGCATTTAAAAACAATATCCCCCTCAATTCAGTTATTCTTGTGACATTAAGTCTCGGTATTGGTATCGTTTTTTATCGTTTATATCGGCTTCGCCAAGAGCAGTCGTGGTTTGAGAGTTATGAACGGGGCGAAGAACGTTTTCCCGGAACGCCCGCCCCAAAAATCCTTATACCTCTGTCAATTTCTTTAGGGGAAAGTCAACAACATCATCAATTAACCACTTTGAACCTTCGTTCTATTCTTTCCAGTATTGAAGCTAGACTCGATGAAACACGAGACGTTTCGCGATACATGATCGGACTTTTAATTTTTCTAGGCCTATTAGGAACTTTCTGGGGCCTATCTCAAACAATTGGAGCCATTGCTGGTGTTATAACAGGGCTAGAAGTAGACTCAACAAACGTCAAAGACTCATTCCAAACCCTTAAGCAGGGATTACAAGCTCCTTTAATGGGTATGGGAACAGCATTTAGCACATCCATGTTTGGATTAGCAGGATCATTAGTCTTAGGGTTCTTAGATCTCCAAGTCACAAAGGCAGCTGGCTGTTTATATCATAATCTAGAAGATCATTTAACAGGACAAACCAAAACAACTCCTGATTTTAGCAACACAAACATTGGATCTGGCCATAGCGGTCCTGCGTACACCCATAGTCTTTTAGAACAAACCGCTGAAGGCATGGGCCAACTTCAAAATATAATGCAGCGCAATGAGGACAATAGGAGTAATATTCTCCAATCGCTTCATATGGTTGGTGAAAAAATGTCAATGCTGACAGAACAAATGGTTTCCCAACAAGTCTTGCTTAAAAAAATGGCTCAAGGACAAGTTGACCTTCAAAAGCAACTTGAAACATTTGCAACAATTGCCGCAACACCGGCTTTTAATGGTGGCGATGATGGAATCAAGCAATATTTGCGAAATTTAGATGCAACAACTCTCCGATTGTTAGAAGAACTCATAGAGGGCAGAGACCGCGGCATTCAAGAGCTTCGAGGGGAAATACGTCTTGTCGCAAGGACAATTTCTGCGCTTGCTGACCAAGAAGCTGCTTAGCTCCTATTCCCTTAGGGCTTCTACGGGCGCAATCCACTTGATTTCTCACAGAAAATATTGTTGTAAAGGGTCTGTTTTTTGTGATAGACCATTGAAGATGTAGTAGAATATACTTACTATGTCATTTTGACGTATGTCTAATGTGTTTTTCTAATAATAATATTATAGAATAATCATATGCTTAATCGCTTAGTTTTTCTATTTTTGCAGAAGAAAAATTCGAAACCTACGGTAATGATTGGTATTAACAATGAAGGATTAACTAGAAAATGAGTGCTAAAGATTCAACTCAACCCGAATTTACAGGATGGCGTGCCGCTCTATGGCCCATTCATAACTATGAACTCAAGAAGTTCTTACCGCTGGCTTTTATCATGTTTTGTATATTGTTTAATTACACATTATTACGAGACACAAAAGATACAATCGTTGTAAACTCCGCCGGTGCGGGTGCAATTTCATTCTTGAAATTATACTGTGTCACTCCTGCGGCCATTTTGTTTGTTATTATTTATGCAAAGCTAACGAATATTTTGTCTCGTGAAAACGTGTTTTATGCCGTTGTCATGCCGTTCTTAATATTTTTTGGTGCTTTTGCCTTTATCATTTATCCAAATCTTGAAGCTTTACACCCCAGCCCAGAATCAATTTCTGCTCTAAAACTGGCACATCCGGCTTTAGTTGGATTTATTGATATTTATGCTTATTGGTCATTTTCCTTGTTCTATGTTCTCTCAGAGATTTGGGGAAGTGCAATGATTGCTTTGATGTTCTGGCAATTCGCCAACCACGTCGTACGCATGAGAGAGTCTAAACGATTTTATGGATTGTTTGGTGTGGTTGCAAACGTAGCCTTGATCTTATCAGGTCAATTGGTGCGCTACTGTTCCGAAGATATTAAGCAGTTCTACCCTTCTCATGAAGAAGCCTGGCAAATGTCTTTATACCTTCTCATGGGTTCCGTTGTTGTTTTTGGTGCATTTTCCATGATGATTTATCGATGGATGCATACGTCTGTTTTGACAGATAAGCGTTTCTTCGATCCAGAAGAAGCAGGCGTTCCCAAGAAGAAGAAAGAGAAGCCTTCCCTTACTGAAAGCTTTAAGTTAATTCTTCGTTCCCCTGAATTAGGATTCATTGCCCTCTTAATTATGGCCTATGGAATTACAATTAACTTGATTGAAGTTCAATGGAAAAATCAGCTCGGTCTCTTTTTCGGAGGAGATAAAGGGGGATACAACGCGTTCATGGGGAATTTCTCCACATTGACCGGTATCTTCACCATTGTGTTTGGATTGGTTGTTGGATCGAATATTCTACGCCGTGTCAGTTGGTTTAGTGCTGCTGTCATCACACCTCTTGTTATTACGTTGGGTGGTTTTATATTCTTCGCCTTTATCTTTGCGAAAGACTGGGTTGACTTTATCTTGCATGCCATATCGACAAGCCCCGTGGCAGCTGCAAGCTTCTTAGGCGCAGGAATTATTATCATCTCAAAAGGAATCAAATATATCTTGTTCGATTCCACGAAAGAAATGGCATATATTCCCCTAGATGATGAATTGAAAACCAAAGGTAAAGCGGCCGTAGACGTCATTGGTGGGCGTGCTGGTAAAGCCGGTGGTGCTTTCGTTCAAAGTAACCTTCAAATGATCCTAGCCGCTGTTGGAATCAGCAGTGGTGCAGGTGAAGTTGCAGCGACAGCTCCTTATGCATTTGGTATTTTTGCCGTCATTTGCGTTCTGTGGCTCTTCGCTGTAAAAGGCTTATCTACCAAAGTTACAGCAGCTGTCGCAAGACGCGCTGAAGAAACAAAAGCCGCTAAATAAAGGTTTTTAACCGACTTTTGTAGGGAAGCGGGGAGATTTTTCTCCCCGTTTTTTTATGGCCAAAATACTAAAAAATTATTTTGATTAAAAAACATCTGGAGAATAAGATCGTTCTTGAGAATGGAGCGGAGTTAAAGATTCCGATACTTTATCATCGTCATTCCTGACATCCGCCAAAGCCATCGTAGGACTTGATGGGGTAACCGCCATAACTTTATTGACAGCTTTCGCAAATGCATTCCGCAATACCCCTTGATATCTTTTTAGGACCTTTTCATCTCCTGCCACATCGATAAGTTCAAGGTGCGAATTAACCCATTGGCTCATTATTCCCCGAAAGTAATCCATAGATTGCTTGGGTTGACTGAATTGACATTGAAAAAGCATCTCCGGAGAGATTTTTAGCATTTCGTCGCGAATTTTTCTTTCTTGATATTCATCAGCATCGTACCATTTTTGACGAACATCATCGAATTCCCGTAACTCTCGCAATTCTAAATCCCCAGGAAAGTTTGCCCAGCCTGAGCTCACGAATAAAGCTATATATAAGCTACCAATCAACCCATTTCTTGTGCGGACGGGAAGAAATATTTGAAACATAATAACCTCACTTTCTTTAATTATTAATAATGGTCTTTCACCTGGCATTAAGCCTATGATTGTTATCATATTCCTAATTCTTCGTATAGCAGACGGATTAACAGGGGGCTTTAAGCCATTGATGGCAAGCTTGATTGCGCAATCATTGAGTTTATTATTCTAATGAAAGAGTCTAGGAACTTATCAGACTGTTAAACGATTACCATAAATAACTCTTTTCCTTTGCATTAGTCCATCAGGTTCACCCTCATAAATGTTTAGAGATACGATCAGGTTATGGCTATGAGTTTCAAAAAGCATACTTGCTGTTTTTATTTGGAGTTCATATGATGAGAACCTCAATTTTTCGCATAAAACATAAGCATCCCTGATCAAGCCCATTGCAAACTATATAGGTTAAAATTTGATCATAATTCACCTATCTCTTGGCATGATTGAAGAGTAAGTTCCTTTTTATCCTCTTTTCGAATGTTTTGAGTCGAGGATAAAAAATAAAAATCTTATTTTATAAATATTTATCTTATGAGGTAAGCAAAAAATTAAAAAGGGAGGGAAAAATGAATATTTATAATTACTTAAAAAAAGATCATCGTGCCGTTGATGAAATTTTTCAACACATACTTTCCACGAAAAGCCTTAAAAAGCGTGAATCCCTATTTGAAGAAGTCGCTAAGGAACTGCTTCTGCATATTGAAACTGAAAATGCTACATTTTACAATGCCTTAAGGGAGTATGAAGAAATTTATGAGAAAATTGAACATGCTGATAAAGAACATGAAGAAGTTAAAGAATATATTTCGAGGATAAGGGGTGTTTCCATTGAAAATGAAAAATGGATGGAATTGTTTGGAGAATTTAAGCATTCCGTTACACACCATGTCGAAGAAGAGGAAGGGGATATTTTCGATTTAGCAAAAGAAGTTTTAAGTACGGAAGAAGCTAATGAATTAGCCAAAGAGATGGATGCATTAAAAGGCGAATTAATGGCCGCATAATATATTAATTTGGTGCCTTTTCTTATGAATGGGCACCAAAAATTTTTAACAAAGTTTAGATTATCTTATATAAGGTACAAATATCCAATCACCCAACATTACAATCGTAATTATTTTGCCCTATACGCCCTTTATAAAAAAAATGATACCCCCAAAAATAATGGATAGCAGATGTTTAAAATAATTTTTAAATTAAATAATTAAGAATGTATTTATAATTTTAATCATTTGAAAATTATTAAACATAAATTGCGCTATAAAATAAAAGAAAAGGGATATATTTTATGAGAATTAGAACGAAATGTTTACTTTATATTTTAACTTTAGCAACGAATTGCACGTCAATTTTAGCTATGGATCAAGCAGTGAAGGGTGAACCCACTGTCTTAAGGAAAAATGTTAATACATTAACATCTGTGGAGAGAAGTGATTATGTTAGGGGTTGCTACTTACTAAAAAATGAAGTAGTTACCAAAGGAGTCGTAAAAGGACAAAACTACACGAACACATACGATTTTTACGTGGTTACTTATATGCAAGATAGCGTAGTCAACCACTCCAATTTTACGAATCAACCCTCATTTTTACCATGGCACCGTCAATTCATTTTGCAATTTGAAAAAGATCTTCAACGAGTACTTCAAAAGCCATCTTTTGCCCTACCTTATTGGGATTGGACCGAAGATGCTGCATTGCCCGATCCAAAACAAGCATCTATTTGGGCTTCTAATTTTATGGGAGGAGATGGTGATAATATTATCATTGGTAAAAGTGAACTTCAGACCACTACTTGGGTTACAGTTCCTGATTCCCAAAGGAAACAAACAGGAACAACTTTAAGCCGGGCTATGGGGAGAGATCCCAAGGCTCCAACACTGCCTACGCTTGCAGATGTAAATTATGCTCTTGAATGCCCAACCTATGAGTATACTAGCCAAGATGGTAAAAGTGAAGGTGGCTTGAGAATCACTTTAGAGGGGTTACTTGATAACCCACAAATAGCACCAAACTTTCATCAACGAGTTTGTCAGTGGATAGGTGGCACAATGAGTGTGCCTTCACCGAACGATCCAGCCTATTTTCTACATCTGTGTAACATCGATCGTATTTGGGCAATTTGGCAAGAGAAGAGATTATTTTCTGAACTTTCCGTTGATAGAACTTCATATCCACGTGGGTCTCGATATAGTAAAGGACAAAATCTTGATGATAATATGGAACCATGGGACACAAGTATGGTTGATCCGACCCCATATGAGTGGAAAACACCTGGTGTGTCATGTACTCCAGGTCAAGTAATTAACTATAGGACACTTGGGTATAGATATTCTAATCTCACTCCTCCTCCATACTTTGTAGCAATCACGACTTCTGATGAGGGAATTATAAACCTTACCGCTAGTAATAGTGGAATAACATGGAACCTTCCAATATCCCAAAATCCTGGAGACGGTATTCGAAAAGACTATATGCGAACAGGGCATGCCGTAAGCATGACAACTTTCAATGACCAATTATGGTTGGCTACTTGCAGACCTTCATCAAGTGGAATTATTGATCTTTCTTCAACAAGCGATGGGATTAAATGGGGTAAAGTACTAACCTTTCCGGGAGATAACGATCGTAGAGCCAATGACATAAGTATGGCATCTTTCAATAAGAAATTATGGTTGGCAAGCACCATGCCTGGTTCGGGAGCACTTCAAATTTCCAATAATGATGGAACGACGACATGGAACAAATTTGAGACTTCCCCAAGAGAGACTGATAGAAGAGGATCTGCCATAAGCATAGCAACTTTCTTAAACCGATTATATGTGGCAACCTGCACAAATAATAATTATGGATATATTCAGCTTTCTTCAACAGATGGGGAAACTTGGGATGACTTAGTAACTGGGCCTGGAGACCCGGAGCGTAGAGCATCGTACATAAGTTTAGCATCTTTTAAAGATAAATTTTACATGGCATCTTCTAATCCAGGTAATGGTCAAATACAGATCTCATCATCAACTGACGGAACTAAATGGGAAGAAACACAAAACTTAAATTGGACGGCTTCGCCTTTACAATTAATTTCTTCCCCAAACAGAATGTTATTAGTAACTTCTAAGCCTGGCGACTGTATAGTACAGGGTGGATATACTGAAGACGGAACAACATGGATTCCGCTTGATATGGGACCTCTTGGTTGTCTACGGGCACCTATGGTTAGTGGAGCATATTTTTTAACTATGTAGATAGAAATTGATATGGGTAAGAGAAATTGAATGTAACTTACTTACATATTTAGTCTCTGTAGGTCTTTTAATAAAAAGGTTACATTCAACGAGATAAAAGCAATATTAAGTTTTCTAATTACAGGCGCATAAGCTAAGAAATCTCTTGGTTTATGCGCCTTTTTTAAAAAGTGAATATTACTCTGCATGAATGACCATTAATATTCTAAAAGTTATTCTCATCATCCTTATAATTTGGAGATGCAGGGGATGACTCTAAAAAATAATCGATCAATTTTGATTTACTGATAACACCGAGTTTAATTTTTATGTTGCCTATATGAGATGTTATTGTATGGGGGGAAAGTTCTAAAATAGAGGCTATTTCTTTAATACTTTTTCCTTTACTCAGATGCGTCATACAGTCAAATTCTCTGGTAGAAATGCTAAACTCTTTCCCCAAAATCATGATGGGGTGCTGAGATAAAATTGTTTGTTCAATCAGCTTCATTCTACTTGTTTTTTGAGAATTTTCTAAGCTTGCCTCCCTCATTTTATTCTCATAAAGAGCAGAATAGGGAAAGCTCTTTATTTCTTCACCAGTCACGAGAGTTCTTGCCTGTTGATGAAAATAAGTCATAAACCGTTGAAGTAGATCAAACGAATTCAGATATAGATTGTGAGCTTGTTGAATTCCAACACTTGAGCTAAAAATAAAGGTTTCAAAAAAGTCACCCCTGTTAATTGTGACATTAAGTCCATTTCTAATGCCCATTTCTTTTAAGACATTCATGGTAGAAGACAAGACTGTCGACTCAAGAGGCCACAAATACTTATGAACACCTTGGGAAGGGATATATACAAAATCTTCCAGAAAAATTTCATTAGGTTTGGTTAGATTATGATCAAAATAAAATTTGAGAAACTTAGGTCGATTTCCTAAAACAAAGTAGCGTCCGTTTAAATAATATCTTCCATAAAAAAAATGAGAAATGGGTAAATGTTCAAAAAGGGGTTTGCATATATTACTAAAAACTTCTTGTTGCTGAATATTATAGGCCAGAAGATCTGAATAATCTTTTATCAAAGTTAAATGTCATCCTTAATAAAACGCTTCCTCAAAATTATTGAAAAACAAATAAAATTAAAGATCAAACATATGTTTTAATTCATTATTTTCTTTATTAATTTAATTAAAAAGATTCATGTTTAACACCATATCACAACCCTCCATAGAAATCTTATTATTTTATGCTCCCTTTAAAAGGGGGTCCTGTTCGCTTATAATTGAAAGGGAGAACACTAAAGAATTTTTGAATACCTCTCATAATTCTCACGGTTGTGACAATTTAGAGGAAATTTTTTTGAGGTATTTTGAGAGATTTAGCGAAATCCTCTCACACGGTTGGTTTTCATGGTGCCCTCGGGGAGAATCGAACTCCCACGTCCTTACGAACAACAGATTTTGAGTCTGCCGCGTCTACCAATTCCGCCACAAGGGCTAACATGGTCAGACAGCTTGCAATCCGCCTGACCATATCGAATCATACCGATTTACACAATAAGTTCAATAGAAAAAAATTTAATTTTTTCGAGCCGAATGAACCCGCTCATTCTTCTGTCGAGGAATTTTCCTTTTTGGTTGAAGTGAAGACGGCACTGGGCCCTCTTCTAACTCATTCAAGATTTTTTTAACATGCTTTGAAAGTTGGTACACCCGTGGAATATCTTCATAGGATTTAAAAGTGAGCGACAGTTTATACGGAATACAAAAAACCGACTGATAATGCCCATAAATTTTCTGACGCGGCGTATGAAGAAGTCGATGAGTTTCCCGCTCTCCTGAGGAATGCCGAAATGATGAGGCGGAAAGGTGAGAGAAGCTTTGGATAACACCAAAAACATACATTTTTGGCAATCCCTCTTCCATTACTTTGATAAACAAAGGGGCGCCACTACTACCCGCTAGGGCCAGTGCATAAGGAGGTTTCCCCAATTTTTGCCACTCACGATTGGCTTGATAGGTTCGAATTGTTCGTTCAGAATCAGAAGCTTTAAAGGGCTTCAAATGATCATTCGGCTCAAAATAAATAGCCCCCATCATGACTGTTTTGCGGTCATATAATGCTTCGGGATCTTTTCCCATAATAGAAAAAATGTCAGATTCAGGAAGGGAAAAAGCGCGACGTTGGACCGGCGTCCCTCGGGGTATATCTGCAGAACCAAAAGTTGCAACATACAAGGGAGGCACGTCATTGAATATTTTTTCATTAAATAAAGGAACAGGATTAATGCCCTGTACAGGTTTTTTTAGTTTCAAAAACATCAAATCATATTTTGCCTGCAAGGGAAATTCTGTTTGATAATACCGAGGATGTGTCCTTAAGGCTTTAACCTGATAATTTTGTTCTGATTCGCGAGAAATGACATTCCCAAAACCAACAATAATATTGTTCAAATGAATTTTTCCTTCAAACCCATGAGCCGCTGTCATGACAATGTCTGGTGTAATTAAAACCCCCGTCTGCAAAATATGACGATGATGATCATAAATAAAACAACTTGCCTTAAATGCTTCTTCTGTTTCGACAAAATCTATATAGTCTTGCGCTTGGTGAAGGCCATCGGAAAGCATTGTGTGGCAAGGGGTTAAAAAAAACACTATGAGCAAGATAATTTTTGGAATTATGGTCATTGTTAATAGAAAGTTCCGAAAAAGAAGGGATGAAATTCTTTCCATAAATTACAACTCTTTCTTTAAAAATTCTATATTTGAATATGATAAAATGGCTTAGCACCCCCAAAGGCGCCCCCAGCTGCATAATCAAAAGGTAACGGCATGTAATGGTAAAGATCTTGCTCATTTTCTACATGTGAAATGATTGTTTGCGGGGCACTTTCAAGAATCTGCTGAAGGGCACCCAAACTTTGACGCCGGGGTTGCTTCTTCAACCAAGCCAATATTCCCGTATAGGACAGCATAATAAAATCCACAGCTGGAAAGGGAAGATCGCCTAAATTTTCAGGTAAATCCTTATTTTTCCATTTACCAATAAAGCGTGCTCCATATTTTTTAAGCTTAGTAAAATTATTCAATTGACTGATAGATATATCTAAGGGAATTTCAAAAATTACCGCCTGGTAAGGAAAATGACTTTTATGAAGAAATTCACAAAATTCCTGAAAGCAACTCGAATCCTGATATAAGAGTGGTGAAAGTGAACAGATAAAAGCATGGTTAGGATGTGAGATATAATGACGCCTTACAAACTGTAGATTTTGAAATAAAATCATCCGCTCAATAGCTTGTTGCGATGCTAAATTATTCGCCCCGCTAGAAAAGGTATTTAAATTAATAATCATCCCATTCTCAATAGTTAAGCAAGGGACACAATAAAAAAAAGTTAATCTCTTTTGTGGCAAATTCACAATGGGTTGAGTCAAAATTTCAAGTTGATTATCCCTTAATAAGGGAATAAGTCCTCCCGTTTGAATCAGGTGAATCTTATTATCTTGTAAGCTTTGCGCCTGAATATGAGGGGGATGAGTCGTATTCAATTGATCTCGTAACAGCTGAAAAAATGTGGCTTCAATGACCGCATCATGATGATGTTCTTCCTCAATGGAAACGTAGGGGGGCAAAGAGTGGCGCTTGATAGGATCAGCTGAAAATTTAAGATCATGTCGCAAATTTTGAATGACTTTTTGAAACCACACGATATGAGCATAAATAAAAAACACAACAAATCCGAGAAGAATCAGCGACGAAAAACTATGAGGGATTTTTCCAAGGGTAATAGTTAACATTATGCCGACCAACCCACAAATGAGGGGAGGCACCAAGCGGCGAATCACTGAAGGAATTTGACCCAGCGAAGTGAACACCGCCACAACTTTTTCTATGTTAAAATAGTCCTTCATAAGAGTCAGAATGGTTAAAAATAGTTGAAATTCCGTTAATAAGAACGATTTTTTATAAAATTTTAAATTATTTATCTTTCTTTAGAAACGTGAGAGGAAAAGGTTTTAACAAGTTTTTGACTTATTTGATATGTTGCAACGTTATTTCTTCACAATCCTTAACTTGATCTCCAATTAAATTTCTATAGCTTCCCTCTTCTATTTGTAATAATTTACGCTAAGATCATTTAATTTTAGAAAAATATTTTTTACACCTGGATCACACTAAACTTGAAGGGAAAATAAAATAATGAATTCCAGCCCACAAGAATTTACCCCCTACATTCCTGAATCAACAATTCTTCCGGAAACAACACTAAAAGCTATTTTCTTAGGGATCATGTTAGCCATTGTCTTATCGGGTTCCACAGCCTATTTAGGATTAAAGATGGGGCAAACCATATCTGCTTCCATACCGGCAGCTGTCATTTCAATGGCCATCTTACGTTTGTTTAAGAATTCGACCATTCTAGAAAACAACATCGTGCAAACGATTGCTTCTGCGGGTTACGTGGTTTCCAGTGGCATTATTTTCACTGTTCCTGCCCTTGTTGTAATGGGCTATTGGCAAGATTTTGGGTATTGGCAAATTACAACCATTGCTATTGTTGGGGGAACGTTGGGGGTTCTTTTTTCTGTCCCCTTACGCCGCGCACTTATCATCGATGAGAAATTAAAATTTCCCGAAGGTATTGCTGCGGCAGAAGTTTTAAAAGCCGGTGATCAGATTAACGCTGGCAATAAAACAGGTGTTGGTATCTTGGCGGGAGGTGCCATCTGCGCAAGTGCGTACAAGTTTTGCCAAACTGGATTGCACATCTTTGCAGAAAGCCTACAAGGATGGTTCTCTATCGGAGGCACCGTGTTTGGAGCTAGTACTGGCCTCACGTTTTCTATGATGGGTGCAGGGTATATAGTTGGCATGAAAGTTGCCATAAATCTGTTAGTTGGAGCCGGTATTGTTTGGCTTATTGGCGTTCCATTATACACAACATTTGGCCAGCCTCAGGATTTTGGATTGAGTGCAGATGCCAGTGCTTTTGATTGGGCAATGGCGGTTCGAACGACAAAAATTCGTTATATTGGTGTGGGCACCATGATTTTTGGCGGATTATTTGCTTTGTTTTCATTGGCACGTCCCATTCGCACAGCCATTTCTTCTTCTTTTGCAGCCATTCGAAAATCTCGCTCTGGGGTGCCTCGTCAAATTATACGTACTGAATATGACATTCCAATGACCACGGTTTTGATATCCATTGCCGCTTTATCTGTTCTTATTTTCTTTATTTTTAACAATGTTTTGGGAACGGCTGACCTTCCCATTACCTCTACATTATATTGGACGACTGTTACCTTTCTCACTTTGTTATCTCTCCTCATTGGATTTATCTGTGCCTCTATAGGGGGCTATATGGCAGGTATTGTTGGATCTTCAGCGAATCCTATTTCTGGCATTACTATTGGAGCCATTCTTGCTGTTTCTGGCACTCTGCTTGTTCTTTTAGGGAGTCAGATGAGTTTTGGGGGTGAAACAAAAGAGTCATTAAGTTTAGCTGCAACAGTCATTCTTATTGGGGGCGTCGTCGCAACGGCAGCTGCTTTGAGTTGTGATAACCTACAAGATTTGAAAGCCGGCCATATTCTTGGGGCTACACCCTGGAAACAGCAGTTGGTATTAATGATCGGTGTTGCTGCCGGCGCATCTGTTATCGCTCCTATTTTGCAACTTTTATATGATGCCTATGGAATGGGAGGACGTTTCCCTCGCCTTGGAATGGACCCGTTGCATGCTCTTTCTGCCCCACAAGCAACATTAATGGCATCTGTAGCTAAAGGAGTCTTCGCTCATGACCTAGATTGGCCTTTGGTTATTTTAGGGGTCGGAATCGGTTTGGGTATTGTATTAATTGATCGAGGTGTTTTAAAACCGTTGAAATCCACGTACCGTTTATCCGTAATGGCTGTGGCTCTGGGCATTTATCTGCCTCTAGAAGTTATTATGCCTTTAGTTATTGGGGGATTTGTTAATTTCTTAGCCAAATTGCGCTTAAATTCTCTTAAAGGCTACCATGGAAAAAACTTTAAAAATGTTGAAGCCCATACTGAGCGTCAGGGACTATTATTTGCCTCAGGACTTATTGCGGGAGATGCGCTAATTGGCATTTGTTTGGCCATTCCTTTTGCCGCTTATCAAAGCACAAGCATTCTGGCTATTGTTGGGCCATCTTTTCACGGCATAGCAACATATCTTGGAACTTTGACCTTCGTGGGGATGTGTTATTATCTTTATCGACTTGGATACCAAGGAAAAGTTGCAACGCCGAATCGTTAGAGGAGTCCATATTTAAAAGCTTAGAACCTAAGCCATCTGCTCCCAATCAACCTTATAGGCTCTTAAAGTTGTTTCAAAATGGGATGGCGGAGGAGCCATAAATGTCAAGGGTGTGCCTGTTAATCGGTCTGGAAACGTTATCGCGCGGGAATGAAGATGCATCTCCCGACTTGCTGCCGTTGCCAATTGGCCACCATACTTCCCATCCCCTAAAATTGGGCAGCCAATATAGGTAAGGTGAACACGCAACTGATGAGTACGGCCTGTTTCAGGGGATAATTCCAACCAGGCAAATTCTGTAACACTCCGCTTTTGCAACCCTTTGATCGTACGATAATTTGTGATAGCGGGTTTTCCTGCTTTGTTAACTGCCACTTTTTCTTGATTTCCATCCCCCCCCTTCAATAGGGGAGCATTAATGGTTCCCTGCCCTGGCTTGGGTTGGCCAACAACGATGGCCCAATAAATTTTTTTAACCGCTCCTTTACGAAAAGCCTCACCTAAAAATGTAGCAGAATCACTGGTCTTCGCAACTAAAAATACACCACTTGTATCCCGATCTAACCGGTGAACAAGGCGATAACGCACACCCTTCTTTGCTCCATAGGCGGATAATAATCCATCCAAATGACGCACCGTTTTACTACCACCTTGCGTAGCCAGACCTGCAGGTTTATTAAGCACAAGAACCTCTTCGTCTTCCCAAAGAATCATTGACTCAATATAGTGCTCATCTTCTTGGGTCAAAACGGAGATTGGTTTCAACCGGGGCGTTAAGGGTTTATGCGCGTCAGCATCAATGGTATCTGGAACTTCAACCAACTGACCAATAGAAAGGCGTGTCCCTGAAGTCACCTTTTTTCCATCAAGACGAATTTTCCCCAAACGAAGCAGCTTCTCGATAATACCTTGGCTTAAAGTTGGGTAATGTTTACGCAACCAACGATCGAGACGCATCCCTTCACTATCTTCTACGGGTAATGTTAATATAAAAGGTTTTTTCATAACGGCTTTTCTTTTTAGAGAGTGAGATAAGACTTTATTCTCATAATAAATTTTGAAGGAGAATTTAGAGATAAAATATTTGTTTTTACCAAAAAAATGTCATCATCATAGCAATTAACTAAATTCAAGGATGCCGATTTTGCACTCCCTAAAGATGTCATTTATAAAATAAATAACATCCTTAGGCCGCAAATATTACTCAGCCAAGACTGAGTCTTCTGTATTATCAGGGGTTTCTGCTTTTGCTTTTTTTGCAGTTGCCGCTTTCTTATTTGGTGCATCAACTTTTGCTTTTCCACCAAAAGCCTTTTCAACATCACCGAATGTCTCTGGCTCTTTTTTATCTTTTGCAGCCGCTTGAACTGCTGCTTCTTCTTCAGATTGGGCCACGTTAACGTTCACATTGATGGACACTTCCGGATGAAGAAGAATGCGCACTTGATGCATACCTAAGTATTTAATAGGAACATCAATTTGCACTTGAGACCGTGCTGTTTGAAACCCAGCTTCACTAAGGCCTTGCACAATGTCGCCAGATCGAACGGAACCATACAAATGGCCAACTTCACTCGCTTGGCGGATCAAGGTAATCATGACGCCATCCATTTTTGTGCCAACATTTTCAGCTTCTGATTTACGCTTTAAGTTATTAGCTTCGAACTCAACACGCTTATTTTCAAAAAAACCTAAATTCTGTTTTGTGGCTCGCAAAGCTTTTTTCTTTGGCAATAAAAAATTGCGTGCATATCCAGCTTTTACACTAACGACTTGGCCCATTTGACCTAATTTCTCAACTCTTTCCAGCAAGATGACCTGCATCTTTCATTCTCCCCTCATCAATCCATTCTTTTTACTATTAACTTTTTTTGCCAGTCCATCTTTGGCAAAGACGGAGCGTAGGTTCTAAAACCCCAAACATTACTATAACTATCCCTGGCCATACAAGAAAAATCGACATAAATACAATTGTTACCATCCATAATTTAGGATTATCAAACTGATTTAGCCAAGCATAAACAACTTTTAGGCCCACAAAAAATATCGGAATACAACTGATTATGGCTATATTTTTCCCTATAAAAGCAAACAAGGGGGCTTCTGTCAATATCAGCATAAGGCTTAACACTAAAATAAGATCCCAATACTCATAAACTTGAGTATCCTTAGGAAGCGGATAGGGTCTCAATGCCAACTCATTTTTTACGGCAAATCGTTGCGCTATGGAAGCATTCACCAAACACATCATAATCCAAGAAATGGAAGAAATTGCAGGAAGCAACTGAATAACATTACTATGCAAACTTTTAAAAGCTTGTTCGTCTGCAAAGAATGTAAACCAAGAATGCATAATATCAAGTACATTCATATTTTGAGAAGATAAGGCAAGAAGTATTCCCAAGAATAAAACGATTGCCAACCCTGCAAGCCAGGACACAAGATAACCTGCCGGATCCCCTTTGAAAAACCGATAAACCATGAGAAGGGAAGGAACGAGTGTTGTCAAACCAAACACGAGCCCGGAATGAAGGCCTGAGCCGAGCGAAAATATACCAAAGGCAACAATACAACTTACAATAAGTTGAGAAAATCCCCAACATAATCCAACAAAAAATAATGGAATAGCAGCAAAATAGGTGACCAGAAATGAAACAAGGCTCAAATTTAAAGGGAAAAGCGCAAACCCAGCTGTTAAGATACCGCCACAAATGGCAATAATATTCGGATTAAGCTTTTGTAATCGTTCTATACTCATAAATTCATTCCAACATCAACTACAGTATTGATCATTGCTCACCTTGGAATAGTTTAAATCTAATAACAAGTATAATACGAAATATCGATTAGGTCTTCCCCCATAATATGGGGCCCTCTTCTTCTTCCTCAAAGGGAAGAATAAAGAGAGCACGCTAACATTTTAAAGGAAATATTCGTAGATATTAATCAGAAACAAAAGGCATTAATGCAAGAAAACGAGCTCGCTTTATAGCCACTGTCAATTCGCGCTGTTTCTTCATAGAGACCGCACTGATGCGGCTGGGAATTATCTTTCCCCGTTCTGAAACGAATCTACCCAATAGACGCACATCTTTATAATCTATGGGAATTGCATTATCACCGGAAAAAGGGCACGTTTTACGACGTCTGAAAAACTGTCGACGAACTGGACCGCCCATATCTTCGCCACTGGATTCATGATTCGCGCTCATATAGTCTCTCCTTCATCTTCAGTTGTTGCTTGATGCCGGGGACGAGAAGGCTTGTCAGCAAGGGGACGCTCTTCTATCTCTGGCAATCCAGCTAAAATATCATCTTGATCATCATCAAATCCCCGATAACGCTCATCGCTATAAACACGTTGCATCAATTTCGATGGATTGGGATCAAGATTTTCAACTCGTACGGTTAAGTGGCGTAAAAGGTCTTCACTTAACTTCATTTGGCGCTCCATTTCCGTAATGCCGGCTGGTTCGCAAGAAATATTTAATAAAACATAATGACCTTTTTTATTTTTCTTGATTTTATAAGCCAAGTTTCTCAAACCACAAAACTCGGTTTTGCTGACTTCTCCCTTATGGGACTTAATAATTTGAGTAAATGTATTGGCCATGGTTTCGACTTGCGCGTTCGTTAAATCTTGACGCGCAATAAAGACAGTTTCGTAACAATTCATAATGTCTCCTTACGGTTGATAGCTTGGTAATTCAAGCTACAGCCCACGTCCTGCGGGCAAGGGGACTCACTAATTTTTGATGAGTTCGAGATCACTATAATCTCTGAACTTCTCAAAAATCAAGCTTTTAATGACCCCATAGCATACAAGTAAAAACCGAAAAAGCTCGAAATCGTTCATGAGAAATGTTAATTTTCACGACACCTTTCATACGTTTTACCCCACATCTCCTCAAGAACTTGGAAAACCGTCTTTGGTTTCAAGTTATTCATATAGCTACGCGGCGCATCAAAAGTAAAGCCAGGAATTTTCATGAGCGCCTCGCGAGATTCGGGTGTACGAACAACCTGATTAATCGGGGTTTCTGGAGGGCAATAGGGACCATACATATTGTTGTCGGTGGGACCAAATAACCCTAACGTCGGCGTACCGATGGCCGCAGACATATGCATGAGACCCGAATCATTCCCAATAAAAACCCGACAATTTTGAATACAAGCTGCAATTTCAAGAAGACTTAATTGACCCACAAAATCTAAGCGCTGCTTTTTAGGAATAGCATCTATGACAACTTGAATGGATTCTTTTTCCTCAGGTGCAGCAAAAATAGCTACTTTTGCGGAATATTTTTCTAGGAATTGAGTCAGAAGATTTGCAAAAGAAGCCGGTGGCCATTGCTTGCCAATCCAATTTGCAGCCGGAGACAAGGCTAAAACTTGCGTATCCGGTGGAACGAGACGCGCAGCTTTTTGAGTGTGGGCTTGCGTCAACCAAAGGCGCGGGGATGGCGCCGGCGTTTTGCCAATTAAACGACCCAGCTGGACAACCCGATGATCATAAGCTTTAGGACTTTTCCACACATACCTTTTCCCCACTTTTAAAAAATACGTAACCAAAGAGCCCCGAATATCCAGGATGATATCCCATTGCTCCTGTCGACACTCTTGCCATAGATCAATCCAATGCCGATGGTGTGGTTTTTTCACAATTGGGATGAGACGTTTGAGGTTAGGAACACCCTCAAATAGAGGCAAAGTTAGAGGAGCGGCTGCAACAGTAACTTCAATGCCAGGGTGTCTTTCAATCATCTCATTGAGAACCCCTGAAGATATGATTGCATCACCAATCCGGCTGGCCGTAATAAATAAGAGTTTCAATTAACTCCTCCTTAAACAAATATTTTGCATAATCATAGAAGAGTTATCACAAAAAGGGGAGAAAAAATGCTCCTGAATTGTCCTATTTGTAACAAATATTTAAAAGAAAAGGGCGAACAAATTGTTGGGGGCATTTATAGTATTGCCTGCTATGATTGTGGAACTTTCGATATTGAAGTTGATCTTTCTCAAATTATGCGTCGAAAATATTTGAGCTTTAATATGGATGTAGGTCAAGGTCGGGAGTCTTACGCTGAAAATATCAAAATCTTTCGCGAATTTATTCGCTATCGGCAACGCCCTATCCTTACCCAATCCGCAATCAATGAAATGATCTTTTTACGAAGACCCTAAAGTATATATAGAATTATTTTCTTGCCTTCTCACCTTCAAATTGATTGTAAAATTAAAAGGAATTGGATAATTTTGAAGTCCATGACCGCACCCTGATAATTGAAAAATAGGGAATGACATGGCTTTTGCAAATGCCTGGAGAACATCTCCGACTAGATTTAATCCGTTCGGCTCGTTTCCTTTTGTAAATTCACCAAACAAAACAGCCTTAATTCCCTGAAATAGGCCCGCTTGTTCCAGGTGGTTCAACATACGGTCTATACGATATCCCCGCTCACTAACATCTTCTAGAAAAAGAATTTTATCTCTCGTATTTAATTGCCACGGTGTCCCCAGTGACGTTTGAACAAGACAAAGGTTTCCCCCAACCACTTCCCCTAAAACATCTGTGATGCTTGTGGCCACCAAGTTTAACGGAATTAACTCCGGCAATTCATAAGCCGACAGCCCCTCATTCATAATGCGAACGGTGCGCGCTATAGAAACTTTATCAGCCTTCTCATTGATAAGCCCAACGCCACAAGGGCCATGAACCGTGGGCCAATTCCAGAATTGATTTAAAAATATATGGAGTGCGGTAATGTCGCTGAATCCATACATCACTTTTGCTTTGCCTGGTTTAGGTAAGGAAAGCAATGCTGGCATTAAGCGGGTAAGACCATAGCCACCAATAATAGCCATGATTTCATCTGCATCCGACGTGAGGGCTTCTTTTAAGTGTGAAAATCGCCCAGCATCTGTATTGGCACACAGAAGATCTTCTCCGAACAAATCCGCCGGAAGGATCACTTTACGACCTAAAGATTCAAGATATAATTTTGTTAAATTGACTTTTTCTATAGGAATTGGCCATGAAGGGGCAATTAAATAAAGTTGCTTCATAAGAATTTCCTGTTTTCTTTATTTTATCCACGTATCTCTAACGAATATATGAAAAAAATTTAAAGATTTATTGCCTGTCAATCTGGTGATAAAACATACCCTATATGCCGTACTGTTTGTAAATAACGAGGTTGACGAGGGTCATCACCAATTTTACGACGCAGACGAGTAATTTGCACGTCAATCGTTCTTTCACTCACCCGATGGCCAATACGTTGAGCTAGATCTTCACGCGAAAAAGGTTTATGGGGATTTTGGGAGAGAATTTTGAGCAAAACCAATTCCGTAGATGATAAAAATACGACTTCTTGGCCTTTCGTTAGTATGCCTGTACTTGTGTTAAATCGGTAAGCACCCAAAATCATTTCCTGATCAATCTGCCCGTTAGGGACAGAAGATCGCCTGAGTATGGCTCGAATACGCGCCAATAATTCGCGAGGCTCAAAAGGCTTTGTTAAATAGTCATCCCCCCCCGCATCAAGCCCTTCAATACGATCATCCACTTGGTCTCTCGCTGTAAGAAACAAAATAGGGATCAATCCTTTGATCCCTGCCTCTGTTTCATCTTTTTGTGCTAAACTTCTGGTCAATGACAAACCATCTTCGCCAGGCATCATAATATCTAATACAATGAGATCCGCAGACTGACTGGCTAAATAAGCTCTGGCTTCCGCTGCATTTGCTGCAGATGATACCAAAAAATTGTTCTCACTCAAGAATTTAACTAACAGTTCGCGTAACCGTCGATCATCATCAACAATAAGAAGCCGAGATTGTGTTTGAGAACTTGTCATATTTAAACATTCAATTAACACTCTTGGGATTAAGGTATAATATATGCTAAGCAAGAACAAGGTACAGTAAAATTAATAATGAGTAGAGAGCGTATGACCAAATATGATCTTATTGTCATTGGCGGCGGTCCCGGTGGATACGTTGCCGCTATTCGTGCGAGTCAACTTGGGCTCTCCACAGCTTTAGTTGAAAAAGAGCAATTGGGCGGCGTCTGCCTAAATTGGGGATGTATTCCCACAAAAGCCCTCTTACGGACGGCTGAAATAAAAACTCTTATATCCCACGCCGCGGATTATGGACTGAACGTCGGTCCCGTAACAATTGATTTGAAAACAATTGTGAATCGGTCTCGAAAGATTTCCGCTCAGCTCGTTACAGGCATTAAACACCTTATGAAAAAAAATAAGATTACAGTCATAGAAGGACATGCTCGTCTCAAGGGTGGTGGGAGTATCAGTGTCACCTCGTCAACAGGGCTTTCAGAAATTTCTGCAAAACATATTATTTTAGCCACAGGCGCGAGTGCACGATCTTTGCCAGGCATTAAGCCAGATGACAAATTGATTTGGACCGCACGAAACGCCATGACACCTGAAGCTCTCCCAAAATCTTTATTGATAATTGGTTCCGGCGCTATCGGCATAGAGTTCGCCAGTTTTTATCATGCTCTCGGCTCAGAGGTAACAGTGGTTGAACTGCAAACAAGAATTCTCCCTCAAGAAGACGAAGAAATTTCGTCACTTGCTCAAAAATCATTTGAAAAACAAGGCATTAAGTTTCTTTTGGGCACATCAGTTGAGAAAGTCACCAAAGGAAAAGATTCTGTCAATGTCACGCTTCAGGGCAAAGACCATACTTTTGATCGGGTAATCCTAGCTGTAGGAATTGTTGGCAATACGACTGATCTTGGCTTAGAGAAAACGAAAGTTAAGATTGATCGCGGACAGATTGTTGTGGACTCGTGGTCCAAAACTGATGAGCCTAATCTTTATGCAATTGGTGATGTCACCGGCCCCCCATGGCTTGCTCATAAAGCCAGTCATGAAGGAATTATTTGCGTAGAAAAACTTGCAGGCCTTCCGAACATTCACCCCCTCAATGTTCGCAATATTCCGGGTTGTACTTATAGTTTACCCCAAATTGCCAGCATTGGTTTTACTGAAGCTCAGGCAATTCAGGCCGGATATAAGGATCTCAAAGTCGGTCGATTCCCTTATAAAGCTAATGGCAAAGCCTTAGCTTTGGGTGAAACGGAAGGCCTTATCAAAACTATTTTTGATAGCAAAACCGGTACCCTTTTAGGAGCGCATATGATTGGGGCAGAAGTCACAGAGTTGATTCAAGGTTTTGGTATTGCCAAGACATTAGAAACCACAGAAGCTGAATTGATGCACAGCATTTTCCCGCACCCCACCTTATCTGAAATGATGCAAGAAGCGGTATTGGATGCCTACAACCAAGCCATCCATTTTTAATGGAGACCTTATTGACAACGCCAAGTATTAAACGTAAACCCCCCTGGATTCGGGTGAAAGCTCCTGTTTCAAAAGAATATCAAGAAACAGCTGCTCTCATGCGCCATCACAAACTGAATACAGTTTGTGAAGAGGCAGCTTGCCCCAATATTGGGGAATGTTGGGCTAAAAAACACGCCACCATCATGATTTTAGGCGAAGTCTGTACGCGAGCCTGTACGTTTTGTAATATTAAGACAGGACGCCCAGACCAACTTGACCCTCATGAACCGCAACGGGTGGGAGAAGCTGTTGGTAAAATGGGGCTATCTCATATTGTTATCACCTCCGTTGATCGAGATGATTTAGATGATGGCGGTGCTACTCACTTTGCTGAAACAATTCACGCCATTCGAACAACAGCTCCCTTAACAACCATTGAAATTTTGACCCCTGATTTTTTAAGAAAAGAAGGCGCCATTGAAATTGTCGTAGCCGCACGCCCAGACGTCTACAACCATAACTTAGAAACTGTTCCCCGTCTTTATTCTGAAGTCCGCCCAGGGGCTCGTTATTTCCATTCATTACGGCTTCTGGATCAAGTGAAAAAGATAGATCCAACTTTGTTTACAAAGTCAGGAATTATGGTAGGACTGGGAGAAACTAAAGCAGAAGTTTACCAAGTTATGGATGATCTTCGAGCTGCCAATGTGGATTTCATCACCATTGGACAATACTTACAACCAACGCCTAAGCACCATCCCCTCATCGATTTTATAACACCTGAAGAATTTGATGAATATGCCTCTATGGCTCGAGGCAAAGGATTTTTAATGGTTTCCGCCTCTCCTCTCACACGATCTTCTTACCATGCTGGTGATGATTTTGCTAAACTGAAAGCCGCACGATTGAAGGCCAATGCCCCGTCATAGCGAAAAGCGCCTTCTTCCTTATCCACCGGAAGTTCTTTATGCCATTGTAGCTGATGTGGAACGATATCCAGAATTTTTACCCTGGATTGTGACAGCAGATATTTTGAAAAAGACTGAAAAGGGATTTATTGCCGATCTTACGGTTGGCTATAAAATGTTCCAAGACACTTACCGCTCTGAAGTCATTCTTACCCCACAAGACCGGGTGGATATTCACTATATCAAAGGTCCCTTTAAGCACTTAGAGAATTATTGGATTTTCAACCCAGCCCCAGGAAATAACGTTCAAGTAGATTTCTTTATCGACTTCGAATTTCAATCCTCATTTTTCCAAGGCATGATTCAGTCTGTATTCACAAGTGCCGTTTCAAAAATGATTACAGCTTTTGAAGAACGTGCTGGTATCTTAAGTCGTTCTCTTCGTTAAAGATCGCCACGCTCCCATAAAACGTGGATAAGATGTCCTGGAACATTATAAAAACTGACGATCTGTTGTGCCTGCATATATTCTCTGATTTTCCGTTCATCCCAACCTGCCAAATAGCAGATTCGCAAAACATCTAACACGCGCTCTTTCCGCGCACCCTTATATTCAGAGGAACTGGCACCACTTTGTTGATGAGGGGCCTCAAATCTTAATTTAAATTCTGTACCATTCGAAAAGGTAATATGGATGGCACTTTTGTTATGCCCAGATTCTCTACGACTTGCATTGGGTAAAAATCTAAGCATGGTGCTAATTTCTTGATTGGCCACTCTAACAGCTAATGTGTGGTTGTGGCGACTGAGTTGCTCAATTCTGGCTAATGCGTCTAGTATCACTTGATCACGTTTATTATTTTCATTATCTTCCTGCAATACAGGTGACACAGATATTCCCTGATGGGGTGCCGAACTTTCAGAGGCACTTGAAGTCTGGGAATTGTTTTTTTCACCTCTGGTCTTTTTTTTCGGTTCTTTGGGGGGAGGCAATTCAGCCCGAATATCTTGGCTGTAACTTTCAAAGAGAGGTTCTTTCCTCTCCTGAACCGGGGGTCTTACTGCATGGTGAGGTACTGACTTCGCTTTTTGAATAGGCTCTTGCTTTTGCGTAAAATGAATAGGTTTAATTTCTTCCACAATGGGTTGGCGATAAAAAAAGTGGTTTAAAAAATCCTTAGAATTTAAAACCAGTTGAGTCAAGCCAACGACGGCTTCACTATCTCCATGGGCTTGTAAAAATCGATAAAAAGCCCACTCTCCCGAAGTCAATCGACGCGGCATAGATACGGCATACGAAAGACCAGGAATTTTGACAATTTCACGCTGTGAATGGTGCACAAAATAAAAATGTGCCAACATGGCTTGAGTGAGAGCGTTGGAAATTTTAGCTACGGGACGGTCACCGCGCGTAAGACCTGTTTGGAGGGTATACCGAATTTCATCTGCGTTATAAACTGTCCCCGCCATGAGGAGCGTAAAAAGTATTGGGTATCCCACGCCACTGATTGTAAAAACTTGGGAGCTATCCCCTATAAACACGAGATAGGTAAGAGAAAGATTTGCCGCCAGATTGACCAAATTTTCCGTCAAACGAAAAGCAGCTCTTGTGCTCCTGATTTTCGGATAAATCAAGAGAGTTTCTAATTCATTTCTCCTTTCTGAATGAGTCCTGTAATAGCCGGGTAACCCTTTTTTTCTTTTATCGATTTCTTTTTGCCCTAATTTTTCTGCATAATACTCTATAAAATTTCTGCTAAAACGCAGAGCACCATCAAATAAAAAACCAACACTAGCTACCATTGCTATATCAGCAAGTTCTTCAAAAGGAGACGCATAAGATACTGCTAAAAACGCAAGGCCACTAGCAAGTTCTTTGCAAGGAAAGTTCCAATTCCGTTGATAATTTTGTTTTGTAACGGCGAGTGAAGCAGATGTCTCAAATTTTTCTGTTGCCATAGTAAATTTAGATAACGCCAAAATAATAATTAAAAAAATAACGGGTAATTTTTTCATTTTTTTATCTTCTTAATTTGATTTTTATAAAATTAATTTAACATAAGAATGGGTGATGTTGAATAAAATCATCGTCATCATTGTTTTTGAAAAATAACCTATCTAAAAGCCACTTATGGTCAGGACGATCACGTATTCTTCTTGAACGATTCCAAGCGATCTGGTATTCAGATGAGGAAGTCCCTAATGACATTTGTGCGGTCGTGGCGGAATTGGTAGACGCGCAGCCTTGAGGTGGCTGTGGTGGAAACACTGTGGAAGTTCGAGTCTTCTCGACCGCACCATTTTTTTAAGGCTACCAATTGATTTCAATTTCATTGAAAATTGATATCAAGATCTGAGTCTTTCAAGTTTTCAAATAAAGAGCAAACACGAATGAAACCCGACACCCCATCAAAGCCTGATATTTACAAAGATTCCCTTGATTATCATCGTTATCCCACTCCTGGTAAACTCTCTATCCACCCAACCAAACCTTTGGCAGATCAGCGAGATTTAGCTCTTGCTTATTCACCAGGTGTTGCCGGTGCGAGTCGCGCCATTGTGGAAAATCCTGGAGAAGCTGCGAACCTAACAGCACGAAGTAACCTTATTGCCGTAATTTCAAATGGAACTGCCGTTCTCGGCCTTGGCAATATTGGCCCTTTAGCAGCCAAGCCTGTCATGGAAGGAAAAGCAGTTCTCTTTAAAAAATTTGCAGGCATAGATGTTTTTGACCTTGAGATCAATGAGAATGATCCTGACAAACTTGTCGATATTATTGCGGCTTTAGAACCAACCTTTGGCGGAATCAATTTAGAGGATATCAAAGCACCAGAGTGTTTTTACATCGAAAAGAAGCTCAATGAACGGATGAAAATTCCTGTCTTTCATGATGATCAACATGGAACAGCCATCATTGTTTGCGCAGCAGTCCTTAATGGACTCAAGTTGGTCAATAAGGATATTGCAAAAGTAAAACTTGTAACATCCGGTGCGGGTGCTGCAGCAATAGCTTGCATTGACTTGCTTGTAGGCCTTGGATTATCACCTCAGAATATCATTTTGTGTGATAGCGTAGGTGTTGTTCATAAGAGTCGTAAAGAACATATGGACGACAGTAAGCAACGGTATGCGATTGATACACCTCACCGTACCTTAGCTGAAGCTTTAAAAGATGCAGATATATTTTTAGGCGTTTCCGTTGGCAATGTTGTCAAGGGAGATATGCTTACGGTCATGGCCCAAAATCCTTTAATTTTAGCCTTAGCGAACCCAGATCCAGAAATCCTCCCAGAAATTGTTCGGGAAGTGCGTCCCGATGCCATTATCGCCACGGGCAGAACAGACTATCCTAACCAAGTTAATAACGTATTATGCTTCCCTTTTATTTTTCGAGGAGCCTTGGATGTTGGTGCCACAACCATCAATCAAGAAATGAAAATTGCTTGCGTAAAGGCGATTGCAAGTCTTGCCCATGCTGAGGGTTCTGATGTTGCTTTTAATGCTTATGGTGGTGAAATGCATACCTTTGGGCCCAACTATATCATTCCAAAACCCTTTGATCCTCGCCTCATTATGGAAATCGCTCCTGTTGTCGCTCTTGCAGCTATGGAAACAGGAGTAGCCACACGTCCTATTCAAGATATGGAAGCCTATAGACAAAAAATAAGTGAGTATGTCTATCGTTCTGCAATGGTTATGAAACCTATCTTCCAAAAAGCAAAGAAAAATCCTAAGCGGATTACGTTTGTAGAAGGAGAAGACATGCGCGTATTACGCGCAACGCAAATTTTGGTAGATGAGGGGTTTGCAAAACCCATATTGGTTGGACGTCCTATTGTGATTGAAAAGCGTATCAAACGACTCAGCTTGCGCCTCAAAGAAGGAACGGATTTTGAGATTATAGATCCCAATAAAGACAACCGATACAGCAGCTATTGGCATGCCTATCACCAACTGACGGAACGAAAAGGAATCTCTCCGGAAGTCGCCAAGATTCTGACCCGTACAAGCCCTACAATTATTGGAGCCTTGACTGTCCATCTCGGTGATGCCGATACCATGATCTGTGGAGCCATTGGACGCTATCATATTCATCTTGAACATATTCGCCAAATTTTTGGCTCTTCCCCGGAGGATTCTAACGAACTTGCAGCCTTAGGTGTTTTAATCCGAGAAGATGGCGTTTTGTTTATTTGTGACCCTTACGTCAATCCTAACCCATCTCTTGAGCAAATTTGTCAAATGACCTTAATGGCTGTAGATCAAGTCCGTCGTTTTGGCGTAACGCCTAAGGTTGCTCTCGTTTCTCACTCTAGCTTTGGGGCAGGAACAACGGAGTCTGCCTGCAAAATGCGTCAAGCCACCGCTTGGCTCCATGCAAATGTACCGGATATCGAAGTGGAAGGGGAAATGCATGCAGATGCTGCACTTTCCGAAGCCATTCGCCAACAAATTTTCCCCAATTCAAAACTTCATGGGCAAGCCAATCTTCTCATCATGCCTTGTTTAGATTCAGCTAATATTGCTTTTAACATGGCAAAATCTCTTTGGAATGCCCTGACTGTTGGCCCCATTCTTATGGGGTGCTCCCAACCTGTCCATATTGTCACTCCTTCTGTAACTCCCCGCGGGCTTGTGAATATGGCAGCACTTGCCGTCGTTGATGCAGACTCAAGATAGGCATAATTTCTTTACTTTAGAGATTCTTGCCGACAATAAATGATTGACGTGAGGGAAAGTTTTCAGGTATATACTAGTCAAATAATACTTTTTTATTAACTAAGGTGAATTATGGCCAATCATACGTCCTCAAAAAAAGCGATTCGAAAAATTGCAACACGTACTGAGCAAAATCGTACACGTGTTAGCCGTATTCGTACATTTGTTAAAAAAGTTGAATCTCTCGTTGAATCCGGTAACCAATCAGAAGCTCTTGTTGCTTTACGAGAAGCTGAATCTGAAATCATGCGGGGCGTCACCAAAGGAACAATGCATAAAAATACAGCCTCTCGCAAAGTTTCTCGTTTATCTAAGCGAGTGAAAGCCTTAGCAGCTGCTTAAAGCTGCAAAAGGGCTACCGCTTTACCAAGCCGGAGCTCATATCCCATGTCAATATTAAACCAAATTGAATCTCTTTTTGCGCAAGAAAGCCCAACCCATACAACGGATGTTGTGATAATTGGGGCTGGTCCTGTTGGGCTCTTTGCGGTATTTGAATGCGGCATGCTCAAATTAGATTGTCATGTGATTGACTCTTTAAGCATGATTGGAGGACAGTGCGCTGCTCTCTACCCCGAAAAACCCATTTTTGATATTCCAGCCCACCCTCAAATCACCGGCGAGGGGCTCATTGAAAATTTGCGTCAACAAATTGCCCCATTTAATCCAACTTATCACTTAAATCAGCAAGTAACCGCTATCAGCGCTGAAAATAATTCTAACCAAAGCTGGCGTGTGACCACCTCTCAAGGAACTCAAATACTAACAAAGACCATTATCATAGCTGCAGGTGTTGGTGCGTTTGGGCCCAATAGGCCTCCCTTGCCAAACATAGAAAATTTTGAAGGCCAGTGTGTTCATTATTATGTAGGGTCACGAGAATCTTATAGGGGGAAAAAGATTGTTATCGCCGGGGGCGGTGACTCTGCCGTGGATTGGGCACTCTCTTTAAGCGAAGTGGCAAGTCATGTGTCCGTTGTTCATCGTCGCCCCAAATTTCGCGCGGCTCCTGAGAGCGAAGCCCGCCTCAAAGCTTTAGCTGATAAGGGCGTCATTGATCTGGTTGTCCCTTATCAATTAGCTGGATTAGAAGGAAATGGTGCACAATTGACCGACGTTATTGTCCAGTCCTTAGATGGGCAAACAAAAACTTTAGCCGCAGATGTGTTGCTGCCTTTTTTTGGGCTTTCTATGAATTTGGGGCCGATCGCAGAGTGGGGATTGAATTTGGACAATCACCACATAACTATTGATCCTGCAACGGGCGCCACCAATCGCCCTGGCATCTATGCTATTGGCGATATTGCCACTTATCCTCATAAATTAAAGTTAATTCTCAATGGCTTTGCAGAAGGGGCACAAGCTGCCCATGCTATACGCAAATTCCTCTATCCTGAGGAAATTTTACATTTCGAATATTCAACGACCAAAGGTGTGCCAACTCCAGAAGCTGAATTAAAATCTGCAACAGCAGCTTGAAAATTCCGAAAAATAATGATTTTTAGTGAAAATCACCAATTTCAACCTCTGTAAAGTGATCAGATGAATCGACATGGAACCGTATACGATAGGCATCATTTACGCGGAAAGACCATTTGTTCGTTTCCTCTAATTTTTTTAGCTGCGAGTTATGCCCTTTTAGATTGTTCCCTAATTCAAAAATGTTTTCACTCCTTCTTAAAATATTAAGAAGTTCAATAGCATTAGGAGGAAATGTTCCCGAATTTTGTGTAGTTAATATATCCACGACATTCTTTTGACACGAAATAATATTATTGGGCTCATCTTCCTTCTGTTGAATTTCTGGACTCCCCACTTGTTGTTCACTAGGGGAAGTCTGGTCACCTCGTCTCTTTTCTTTTTTCTTTAACTGTTCCTGCTCTAACGATAGTTCTCTTTTTTGATTAAGATTTAAGATTGGAAAGACCACAAAAGTAGGTTTGTCTGACCGATAATTTTCTCTACTTTTACGGCGAACTGCTTCTCTAAACTGTTTAGATACTTTCATCAAGTCTTCAACATTATTTTTCATTTTCTCATGACATAACCTTGCTTGAAGTGCTAAGTCTGACTTTTCCTCGTTAAGACTTTCGGCATCAGTGGATACGGCTTCAATATTAGATACAAGTTTTTTCATAAGAAGAAGATATTCCGGATCAACTTGATATGTTTCTTGATCTTTTTCATATTGAGTCATATTTAACTCTTTTACAGTCCGCACCAATTCCTTAATTTTTTGTTTGCGATCTTTAATAAACTGTTTCACAATAATTTCTCGCAAACTTGCAGGATTTGACTTTTGTTGTTTTATAGGCTTGTCTTTTTTCTTAGAATTTGACGCAACACTTTGCGCGGATGAAGACTGAGAAGATGCTTCATGGAATTTACGACAAATTTCATATATACTTTCTGGATTCATATTTTCTGTCGTAGCATGAAACATTTCCCAAATGGCAGCTCTATCTTCCTCATTTTCAACAACCATATATAAAGAATACAATACAACCAAATCATCTAATTTTATTGCGTTAACAAATTTCTTATAATGAGGATTGCCAAAAAGATCTTTTGAACCAAAGATTTTCTTGTATAGCTCAAAGGCTTCCCGATAACGCCCGCAATAAAAATAACTTTGAGCAAGTGTATGGGAGTATTCAGAAAGAAACAACGCTCTGATTACATCCGTAGCTTGCCATTTATGATGTACTGCATTTAATTCTTGAAAGGCCAGATTATAACGAATGTGTTCAGCATATAGCTTTTTATCAGAGGTATACTTTAACAGTGCTACATAAGTTTCGATTAACTCTTCATTCGTAAGCCCAACTTTAAGATCTAATCCTTTTTTAAGCATCAGGTAAACTTCATCCCAAATCTCGCCGTAATCTTCACCCTTATAAATTTTAATTGTCGCACCCCTCAAGAGTGCAAAACCAAACAATACATAATCTCTTGAAACAACATCTTTATCACTAACGGCTTGCTCCAGAATAAGTCGAACCAACCATATTGAGCGTGTATGTTCAGCCGTAATTAATTTATCCAATACGGTTAAAGCCGCATGAACACGAGAAAAACTCATGACACATGCATAATCTCTAACGTCATTCAATAAAATTTTCTTATCCGGCTTTGGCAATAAAAATTGCTTCTTAAAATTCTCTTTTATTTTTCCCCCTACAGTTTCACAAAGCTGGACTGGTACCGGTTTTTTATCTCTGTTTAGAAAATATCCGCGTTTTTGTTCTTCGTCGATTGCCGGCAAATATTTCATAACAATTGCCATTCGATTGGATAATGTTCTCCCAGACGATGGATTTTGCAACGCTTGAGAGCTTTCTGCAGCAAAAGTAGGGCCGAAAAGGAAAAAAAATGTAGAGAATATTATAAATTTTGTAATCATATTTATGGTTATACTTAAGAATTGAAATTGCGTAGATGTATAGAAATACTATATTTTTCCAAATTTTGTCAAATAAAAGAGAATTTTAAGAAGCAAGATCCTGTTGAGCCACCAAGGGTACTCTACATGTGATAATAGTACCTTTTCCTTGAGTTGAATCGATACTAATGGAGCCCCCATGAAGTTCTATAAGGCTTTTGACAAGAGAAAGTCCCAAGCCTGCCCCAATGGATCTTGATTTTGGATGATGGGGTCCTCGTTCAAAAAGTTTAAAAATGCGCGCGCGGTCATCATCATTAATTCCAACGCCCGTATCGTGAACAGCTAAGCAAAGCTCTTGGCCATCCCCAAATTGTTTGGTGAAAGCTTTCAGTTCAATTCGCCCCCCCGATGGCGTATATTTAATAGCATTACTCAACAAATTGAATACAGCTTGCTTTAGTCGCCGTTCATCCCCAATAAATGTTTGGATTTTTGATTTATTTTCATGGGTAACATTGACGCCTTGATCATGCGACCGGTTATAAACTAACCCCACCGCGCTAGCTAAGAAATTATCTAAATGAACAGGCTGTTCCGTTAATGTCATTTGACCAGCCTCAATACTGGCTAAATCTAAAATATCATTAATAAGGGCTAATAATCTCTGGGCAGAATCCACAATGCCTCGGCAGTAATCTAATTGTCGCTCATTCAGATTGCCAAAATATTGGTTTGTTAGAATTTCTGCAAAACCAATAACAGTGTTCAGGGGAGCGCGTAATTCATAAGATACGTGAGACAAAAAATCCGACTTAATACGATCTGCTTGTTCCAAAGCTTGATTCCTCTCTTGCAAGGCTTGCTCAAATCTCCAACGATCTGAAACATCGATAAAACTGAGCAAATGAGAGCCGTCGGGTAACGGAACATAGGCGTATTGAATCATTGTTTTGTCCGCTCGATTGAATCGGCCCGTTTTGGGAACTCTTTGACTTATAATCGTTAAAAGACGCGCTTGGAATCCATTCCACTCCTCTTCGGTTGCAAATGAGGGACGAATCTGTGCCAAAACTTCTGTTGCATGCCTTCCCGGTGTAATCTCTGACACATCGACTTGCCAAATACGAGCAGCGGCTGGATTGCTCAAGCGCAGTCGGCTATCACTTCCTAACACAACAATACCCTCATACAAATGATCTAAGGTTTCTTTTTGAACAGCAATAAGGGTATTGTAGCGCCGTTCTAAAGCCAATTTATCTGTAACATCGTCATACATGAATAATAACCCCCCCAAAGGATGGGGAGCAATCAGGAGACGCAAAATCTGATCATCGGGTTGATGAATAAGCTCCTGGATAGGCTGAAGGAGCGTTTTAAAAAGTTGAAGCCTGCCGCGTTTAAAGGCTTGAAAATCTGGATATTCAGGCAACTTACGTCGTTCCCGCATATCTTGCAAAACGTCCCCAAAAGTTGGTTTTGTATGAAGCCAAGCTTCTTCATATCCAAAAAGCTTTGTGTAAGCGTTGTTAAAAAATTCCAATCGTGTATCCGCACCAAATACTGCGATTGGGGTTGAGAGTTGATGCAAAACTTCCTGATGAGCCAAAATATGCTTACTTAAATCTGAAGCCATCTCTTCACTATCTGTCAGATCAATTGCATATCCAACAGTTGCTCCCCCATCGTGAGCAACTTCTGTCATTTCCAGTAAACGTCGGAATCCATCTATGACAACATGTCCTCGTTGACTTTGACTGTTGCCGGTTTGTCGAACTTTAAGTGCCAAATGGTGGGGGCTTGTACTGCGAGATTTTTCAATTAATTCCTTATGCTCTTGAGCGACTTGAGGAGGCGTACTTTCTAAAGCACCAGCGTAGGATTGGTTACAAAAAACGACCTGATTTTCAGCATTGCGATACCACAAAGCTACAGGAACAATATCAATCATGGCTTGCAAAATTTCATGCTCAGCTCGCAATGTTTTGACTTCTTGGGTTAATCTCTGAGTTTCATAAGCCCGATCTGAGATATCGATCACCGACAAAACAATAAGGGTATGTGAGGGTTGAACAAGACGCATCCCCTCAACTTGCACCAGTGTTTTCTGATCAAGAAGGGTTAATTGATGGGTAAAATTTTCTCCGGTTTGGTGCGCATTTTGAATCGCTTGATCCAACACAAATGCGGACTGATAATCGAACTGGTTCGTTACATCAACAACCTCGATGGGATGAGCAAGATTAAGGCCCAGTAACTTGGCAAAAGAACTCGAACATTTCACACGACTCTCAGTATCGCGCCACCAGCAACGGGCCTCAGGTATTCCTTCTAAGATTTTGAAGAGATCATTTTGCGTATCTGAAACAATATGATGTTGATCATACAAATGACGCATATAGGTAAGTACGGGCAATCCGATGATACCCAAGATTCCAAGAATCAGACCTAGCAGTTCAAACCAGTTTAACAGTGGGGTTGTGGTAACAAGCCAGTCTAACACAAAATTGATGCCCTTAAATTCAATTACAAAGCCTGAAGAAATTTTAACAGGATTTTTATAATTTCGGAAAGGGCAAAAGGATGATCTTACAAGGTTTTACCAATAACTATCGCCACATCACTCATGCGATTCGCAAAACCCCATTCGTTATCATACCAAGACAAAATACGACAGAACTTTCCGCCTACAACTTGTGTTTGACCTATATCAAATATTGAGCTCGCGGGATGGTGATTAAAATCGATAGAAACCAAAGGACCACTCGTGACCTCCAATACCCCTTTCAATTTCCCTTGCGCAGCATTGGTCATTAATGTGTTAATTTCTTCCACACTTGTCTCCCGATTGGGCGTAAAGGTAAAGTCAATAAGAGATACGTTCGGTGTTGGAACACGAATGGCACATCCATCTAATTTTCCTTGTAGGCCGTGCAGAACCAAACCTAAAGCTTTAGCAGCACCGGTTGAGGTGGGAATCATTGAAACGGCTGCAGCACGAGCTCGATGCAAATCTTTGTGAAGTGTATCCACCAACCGCTGGTCACCTGTATAGGAATGAATTGTCGTCATATAACCTGCCTCAATACCAATTCCAGTGTGCAAAACATCTGCAACAGGTGCCAAACAGTTTGTCGTGCAAGATCCGTTAGAGATCACAAGATGATCTTGAGATATATTTTGATGATTAACCCCATAAACGACTGTAATATCCGCTCCCGTCGCCGGTGCTGAAATCAGGACACGCTTTGCTCCTGCAGTCAAATGTTTAGATGCGGAGGACTTATCCGTAAAATAACCCGAACATTCCATGACAATGTCAATGTTTAAATCTTTCCAGGGAAGTTTTTCAGGTTGAGGTTCGGCAAATACTTTAATCGGCCCCTGACCTACATCTAAAGAATCCCCAGATGTGGAAACTTTCCCTGTATATCGACCATGGACAGAATCATATTTAAACATGTGGGCATTATCTTGAATTGAACCCAAGTCATTAATTGCAACAACGTGAATATCTTTACGACCACTTTCAACCAATGCCCGCAATACCATCCGCCCAATGCGTCCGAATCCATTAATTGCTATTTTAATTGTCATGTTTGTCCCTCATACCTTCATAATTTTCTCTAATCTCTTGATAACGGATTATACCCGCGTATTTAATTTTCGCAAGAGCCCTCACTGACTTTGATTGTGCATTATCTTGAATATACAAAACATATTTGTAAAATCCTTTATCTCATTATACCCTATAGGAAGATACCCATTTGACGAGTAGCAGCTTATAATATCGCTAGTTTGGAGATTCGACAGATGATCCCAGTTACCGCATTTCATACAAAAACAAGAGAACAGCTTAAATGGGCTCAAAAAATATTTATTACTTACCACCGGTCTTTAAACGGGAAAGTATCTCTTGTTTTTGCTGTGATAAAAAAGTTTTATGGTTTTGTGGTATTCGTTATATCAGAATTATTTGAATACCTCGCGTTTATTTTAAGCTCTATCGCTAAATTTACATTATTGGTTGCCTCAAAATTATCTACTTTTTATCACTACACACAACGAAGACTATATGTTTGGAAAATTCTTTCTGCACGAAAGAAATGGTATGTCAATAAAGAGGGAAGTTTTTATAACCCAAAACTCAAAGCAACCATCCGTCCAAATTGGGAATGTTCGTGGACACTAAGCCGTCTCCAAAACCAATATAATGGTTTTGAGTCCAAGGAAATTGCTCAAGATGCGGCCTTTAAAATGTGGATGAAAAAACGCCGCTTAGAAAGTCGCCTAGATATGCGCGATATGGCGATTAAAATTCCCCTTAATTTGAGTCACAAAATTCTTTCCAATAAAATTAATCTTCGAAAAGCATCTCCTAAAGATGCGGACCTAATCTTAACTTTCCTGGAAAACCTCGGCCATCCCAAAGGTGATGAAAATATGAAGGCACGAATACAAGCCTATTCTTATGGGAATCATAATCACATTTTGATTGCTGAAAAAGGAAAGATAATTGTTGGGTTCATTGCCTTTATTATTTATGATTTATTTGAATGTAAGGGAAAGAGATGCCACATTGAAAAATTAGTTGTCGATAGCTCGCCGTCTGGCCTTTCTATTAAACGAAAACTTATGCAAAGTGTCGAGTCATTTGTAAGAGATAATGAGGGAACTTTTATTGATCTTATGAGTGATTCAGCGCGCAGTGAAGGGACAACTCATGATTTTTATAAATTTATGGGTTATGAAAATGATAATTCTTTAGCTAAGACATATTTAAGGAAAGAACTTTAAGCCTTAATCATTATCAATGATAAAATAAAGAGTTAACATTTATACCGTTATTTAGAAAGCTGAGGAGAATTTTCTTTTGCACACAATCGGGAGATTTGGGACAAGCCTAAAATAATAGCGATTGTAAGATACGGATGGATATACCGTATGTTTGGCAAGTAGAATAAGTGAAGAGACAATCCTGCAAATGCCGCTAACGCAATAACTCGAACATTGGGCGCATTTCCTTTAAGGGCCAACC
Organism: Alphaproteobacteria bacterium; assembly: GCA_016870095.1. Lineage (NCBI taxonomy): Bacteria > Pseudomonadati > Pseudomonadota > Alphaproteobacteria > Alphaproteobacteria bacterium. The sequence continues at coordinate 239,101 of VGCI01000002.1, forward strand.
AAAACAAGCCTACTCCGGCTAATATATATTGCGGATAAAACTCACGGAAGTGAATCAAAAAAAGCCCCTTTTCGTTAAAAGAATCATTCAAACCCAAAATATAAGTGATAGCTTGATAATACAAAGAAGGATATAAGGGCAGATTCTCGGGTATTTGGGAGGCTTTTGTTAATAACACAAATTCTCCCCCCCAAATATTATGTAGAGGTATCAAAAGTACAGGTACCAAGCCACAAAGCATTATAAACCGAGATCTCCACCCTAGGGGGGTAAAGGTCGTAGTAAAGAGATGAAACACCACAATCACTCCCATAAAGATCGCCAAATTGGGCCGAATGGAAATACTGATTGCACTTAAGAAAAAAGCAAGAACACCCCATCCCGTTTTGTGGATAGATTTTGCCAAAAGAGTCAAAGTTATAAATAGCAAGGCAAAGGCAATTCCTTCCCCGTATAAATTAATGATTGAGTTGAGATACAATTTAAAGCTCAGACCGATGCCATTAAACATATGGGCAAAAGCCAAGAGTGACAATATAAGAGCAGTATAACGTGTTAAAAATACCGAAAAGAAGCGATAAAAAATAACGGGAACAAAAATGATAAGACAAACTTGAAGAATATAAGCATCACCAAACATGAGCATTTCGAGAAAACGAACATAACGCGTTCCCGGCATAAAATAAAAGACTCGCTCCGGGGACATTAACGCTACCCCCCAATCTCCTATCACCCATTTCTCCAGCATCTCATAGGGAAAACCACCATGTATAATGCCATCCCCACCCCCTTTTGCCAAAATACCCCATCGAAAAATATTTGGAAAATTCACCCAAAAAGAGATTGCAGACAGTCCCAAAAGCAAAGATTGCAATCCAAAATCAAGAGTGGGGTTAAGAAAAAATAATCCACAGAAAAGCGCCGCAAGACCCAAGAAAAGACATAAAATGCGAGTGAAATCATAAAATTTATAGAGTGCAGTTTTCTCTAATTTTATTTTTAAATTATTATACCCCTTTTCATCCCATTGACCTCCAAATCCCTGGATTCTGGACCCTACATGATCCTTTTGAACCACTAAAGTCTCAACGGTGATATCGTGAATTTTGCTTTGACCATCACGAATAAAAAACCATAATCCTTTCAGAGCCAAGGTCATACCTACCATCTCTGGTATAATTTCATAACTTACAACGTAAGGAATATTTTTCCTCTCAAGAGAGTTTAGGGGTAAATAGAAATTATATTTTGGAAGATTGATCCATCCACTGCGCAAAGAAAGCACACCTTCATCAATATCAATTGTTCGCACCAAACGCCTGTCTTTATAACCCTGCAAGTAACCATCTGCCGTTAAAAAGTAGGGATATTTTTCAGTATCTTCCAGGAATTGATTGGGCGTAACGGGCGTTGCTTTCGTGTCGAGTAGAAATCTTTCTTGTTCGGGAATTGCGAGCTGGGGCACCCAATGACTAAGCATCAGAAAGGATATACCCATAATAAGAAAAGTGGGCTTCACTCTCTCTCGTATAATGCCGAATAAAAGTAAATATATAGTTAGAAGTGCAAATGAATAATCAAATATTCCTTCAAAAGGTCGACCATGAAAAACATATAGGCACAGAAGAAATAGAAGTTTGACCAGAACAGATTGACCCTTCAAATTCATCATCCTAAGCCCTTGGCAAATACGCCAAATAGAAAAATTATGATTCCAACAAGATAGGAAATCGGGTCCTTCAAGGCAAATAAAACTGGGTCTTGATTCATTTCACCGCGTAGCGCAATTAACCAGAGTCGTAATTTCCAATACAATAATACATAAGCTGAGCCCCATAAGAAGTCTGGATGAGCATACAGCTTGGTCACTTGAGTCGAATTAATATATAGGGTAAGAATGAGTATGGATAACAATCCAGAACTTGCTCCTGCAATTTTAAGCAACAAATCATCTTGAAGTTGGTACCCCCGACGAGTCTCTAGAGGTTGTTCATTTCGGTTAGCCTTTTCAATTTCTGCCGTTCGCTTCATGAAAGCTAAGCTCAGAAAGAAAAATACACAAAATGCTAACAACCATGATGACTGCTCAATATCGTTTATCACTTGCCCATAAAGAACCCGAACAGCATAAAGTGTGCTTAAACAAAACACATCTAAAATAGGCTGAGATTTTAGAGAAAATGAATAAAGAAAAGTCAGGAAAATGTATCCAATAAGAACCCATAGTCCTTCAGGTAGCCATAAGTAAGATAGGACAATTGCTGACGTTAGCAATGTTAGACTCAACCAAATTCCTTGGTCGATTGTCAGATCCCCTCTTGCAAAAGGACGCTTTTTTTTCTCAGGATGATGGCGGTCATCTTCCACATCGGCCATGTCATTAATTAAGTAGATAGCCGATGCTGCTAAGGAAAAACAAATAAAACCAAAAACTCCGATCGAAAGCGTTCGCAAACTTAAAAAATGACTCGTCAAAAGAGGTAGAAAAATCAACCCATTTTTTGCCCATTGATGGGGACGTATAGCTTTGAGAAAGGGTAAAAAAATTGAAGGTCGCGTAAATCTCTCGTGTTTGTGAGAGTAGGCTAAACCCCCTACAATATAAGCCGTTTGAGATTTATTAAAAATAGGAAGATCAGCACGACTATCCCCCACATAATCAAAAGGACGACCAGCTGCAAATTCTTGCATAGTTAGAAGTTTTTTTCTCCCCTTACAATTATGGGTATGGGATGTCGCCAAAACGGCATCGAAAATCCCTAAGTAACTCGCAATTTGATGCGCTACTTTTTCATGGGTAGCCGTTGCCAATACTACGAGGCGTTTATCCTTTTTGGCTTGGTGAATAAGCGCCATAACCTCAGTATTATAGGGTAAAGTAGCTGGGTCTGTTTTCATCTCATTAACAATAGCAGCTTTAATTTTTTCGGGGCGAAACCGTTGCCGGAAAAGTAATTTGAGAGTTTGCCAGGGAGAAATGGCGAAAGAACGGATAAGCTGTTCTCTTAAAATATCTGTATGGATTAAAGATTCATCAAGATCTACAAAAAGGATTGGTTTCATCCGATTAAATATCCTTTAATTTTTTTTGAATCATTTTAACAATCGCTTGGGATGTTATGCCAAAATGAGCGTAAAGGTCCTTATAAGGTGCTGAAGCTCCAAAACTATTAATACCAACGATAAATCCCTCATCTCGAATATACTTTTCCCAACCGAATGGACTTGCCGCTTCAATAGCTACGCGCAAAACTGACCCTAAGGTTTCCTCACGATAGGTCTTCGATTGTTGGTCAAATAGCTGCCAACATGGCATAGAAACAACTGCTGCATTAATATTTAATTCTGCAAGCTGGTTCTTGGCATCCAATGCAATGTGAACCTCTGATCCCGTCGCCAGAAGTGTAACCTGTCGAGCTGCTTTACTTTCTCTTAAAACATATCCTCCATAGGAAGATAAATTTTCTGTCGTTTTTTGCGTACGCACTGTTGGAATAGGTTGACGTGTTAAAGCTAAAACAGAGGGTGTTTCTCGATGTTCTAACGCTAACGCCCAACACTCGGCCGTTTCAACACCATCTGCAGGTCGAAAAACATTGAGATTGGGAATTGCTCGCAAAGCCGCAAGATGTTCTATAGGTTGATGAGTTGGACCATCCTCCCCTAACCCAATCGAGTCATGAGTAAGTACATAGATGACTTGACGCTTCATCAAAGCGCAAAGGCGCAACGCCGGCCGCAAATAATCACTAAAAATTAAAAATGTCCCCCCATAAGGGATAAAAAGATTAGATAGACTTAACCCATTCATAATGGCCGCCATACCATGTTCCCGTACACCATACCGTATATAAGATCCCTCAAAATTAAGAGATGATATATCGATTTGAGATTGGCCTTTTGTGTTATTTGAACCTGTTAAATCAGCAGATCCTCCAACAAGTTCGGGAATTTTATGGGTTAATATGTCCAACATGCGTTGAGATAATTGACGTGTGGCTTGGTTGGGTAATTCGCTTTGCACTTGCAAGATAAAGTTTTGTATTCCTTCATACCATTTTTCTGGCAATTTGCCCTCGAGCCTTCTTAAAATTTCTGACTTATAGGGAGACTTTTCTAGCACAGATATCCAGGCATTTGATTTTTTCTCACCCTGCTTTCCAATATCGCGCCAAGCCTTTAAAATTTCACTTGGCACTACAAAAGGTTCATGATGCCATCCCAAAGCTTTACGTGTCGCTGCCACCTCTTCTGCTCCCAAGGGAGATCCATGAGCCGCAGCTGTTCCCTCCTTTTTAGGCGCTCCAAAACCAATGCTTGTTCGACACGCAATCATTGAAGGGCGGTCCGACCTTTGAGCCGCAAGGATGGCCTTTCTAATCTCAGCCTCATCATGACCATCAATAGCTTGACAATGCCATCCCAACGCCTCAAACCGAGCGGATTGATTATCAGATACAGCTAATGAGGTTGGGCCATCAATCGATATATGATTATCATCAAAGAAAACAATTAATTTTCCCAGTTTTAAGTGACCTGCAAACGATGCGACTTCATGGGAAATTCCTTCCATCAAATCCCCATCGCTCGCAATAACATAAGTATAATGATTGAAAAGGTTAGCTTCAAAATGTGCAGCAGCCATTTTTTCTGCTAAGGCCATCCCAACAGCAGCCCCCAAACCTTGACCTAAAGGCCCAGTGGTTGTTTCAATGCCAAGCGCATGTCCATATTCAGGATGTCCGGCAGTAATGCTCCCCCATTGGCGGAATTGTTTTAACTGATCCACAGTCATATCCGAATAGCCCGTTAAATAGAGAAGAGCATAGAGCAGCATAGAGCCGTGCCCTGCAGATAAAACAAAACGATCCCGATTGGGCCATGTCGGCTGTTGGGGGTCAAAATTCAAGAAATCTCGGAATAATACCGTTGCTACATCTGCCATACCCATTGGCATACCAGGATGTCCAGACTGGGCCGCTTCAACAGCATCTATGGCGAGGAAACGAATGGCATTAGCCATGTCCCGATGAGATGGATCACATTTGGATTCGTAAGAAGATTTTGTCATTGGTTCAGCTACTTTCATATAACCCATTTTTATAGCATAAACAAATAACCTTGAGGAGAATTTTTGGCAGTGTATTAATGATCTTTAGATTAAAGATCCCTACCCCTTTCACAAATTTTCGAGAACCAATCTTATTTTTTCAATAGCCCAATCTAATTCTTGTTTTGTAATCACTAACGGAGGCGCAAGACGCACAACAGTTTCATGGGTTTCCTTTGATAGAATTCCCTGTTTCAAGAGATTTTCACAAACCTTGCGCGCAGAAATAATATCAGGATCAAGATCAACCCCTATCCACAAACCTATCCCCCTTACATTAAGAATCGCTGAACTTTTAATCGATTTCATCTCTTCCATAAAATAAGCTCCAAGTTCAGCACTATGTTCTGCCAGTTTTTCTTCCTCTAATATTTCAAGAGCACGATGAGCAAGGGTTGCAGCCAATGGGTTACCACCAAAGGTTGATCCATGACTACCGGGATTAAAGACACTCATAAGATGTTCCTTACCCACAAGAGCGGAAACAGGGAAAAACCCACCCCCCAATGCTTTTCCTAAAATCATGGCATCTGGCTCAACATTTTCATGATCGCAAGCAAACATTTTTCCCGTACGTCCAAGACCACTTTGCACCTCATCCACGACCAGAAGCACATTGTTTTTTCTGCATATTTGAGACACTTCAGAGAGCCAACCTTTTGGGGGAACAATGATACCTGCTTCTCCTTGAATAGGTTCAGTCAAAACGGCACAGGTATTTGGTGTAATGGCTGCTTGGATTGCAGCCGCATTCCCAAAAGGGACCTCAACGAAACCAGGCAAGAAGGGACCAAATCCTTCTTTATAGGAAGGTTCACTGGAAAAGCTAATGACCCCACTTGTACGACCATGAAAATTGCTCGCCATGACAATAATTTCAGCCTTATTATCAGGAATTTTTTTGATAAAATGCCCCCAACGTCTTACAGCTTTAATAGCAGTTTCAACAGCTTCAGCGCCGGTATTCATGGGTAGGGCTCTGTCCATACGTGTAAATTCACATAGTTTTTGTAAAAAGGGAGGCAAAACATCTGTGTAATAAGCCCGCGAACACATGGATAAGCGACTCGCTTGAGCCATCAAAACTGCCAGAAGCTTGGGATTACAATGCCCGTGACTCACTGCAGAATAGGCCGACATCATGTCTAAATATTTATTGTTATCCACATCCCATAACCAAACACCCTCTCCCCGTGTCAAAACTACAGGAATTGGTCGGTAATTATGAGCACACCATTTTTCCTCAAGATCAATATAACTTTGCGATTTTAGTTGTTCTCTTTTTACGTCTATCATGGGAGCTCTCCTGTTATTATTGATACAAGATCCCATACCAATTGAGATGTCTTGTTATCTAAATCCTTATGGGGGTTAAATTCCGTTATTTCTAGAGCAAGGAATTCAGGATCATGCCCCAATTCCCATAAAACTCTTTTTACGTCATTTAACTTCAAACCGGCTACTTCGGGCGTTCCCGTCCCTGGTGCTTCTTCCGGATCGAATGCATCCACATCAATACTTAATCCAAACCGCCGCGCAGTAATCTTATCTCGTGCTTCCTCGAAAACAACGGAAAAACCTCTCTCTTGTACTTCAGTCATAGAGTAGATTTTTACACCCAATCCCGTTAAAAGGTCAGCCTCTCCTTTTTCAAAACTACGAATACCAATCAGACAGAGATTTTCTGGTTTTATTTTTGGCACTTCCTTCCCCAGGTGCGTAAAACAAGTATCCCCCTGCCCCAAAAGGACAGCCACCGGCATACCATGAATATTTAATGAAGGACTTGTTTGAGGAATATGTGCATCCAAATGTGCATCTATCCAAATTAATCCTATATCTTCTTCAGGTAGAGCCGCCTTCACCCCACCCCAAGTACCAATAGCAATGGAGTGATCTCCCCCCAGAACAAGAGGTATCTCTCCTCGTTGAATCGTGGCTTTTGCTTGATCATACAAGTGAGATACGACTTCTAAGACATGATCTGCATGCAGAGTTGCTTCAAGAGAAGACAACGGCACAGAATGAGAAAAACCTAAAGGGTGTTTATGCCAATAGGTAAGAGCTTTAGGGAAAATTTGAAAAAATTTAGGAATTTGATCAAACAGAACTTTTGGTCCGTCCGCCGTCCCCATATCTCGAGCGCCCCATCCCGAGCCAACACCAATAATTTTCCACTGACGCACCTGTAAGTCCTTTCTGACAACTTTGGGCTCTATAGCTTATTGTGGAATAAAAAGGTAAATTTTGTATGAAATTGTATCGTTTAATAGACCTATTCCTTTTTAACCAAATAAGAGGGGATAAATATATAGATTTATGAAGATATAACTATGGTATCGTCAGTTTTAATGAGAGGTTTAAAAAAAGAAAGAATAAGAGATTAACTCTTGTCTTTAGGGTACCACATGTGGATGGGTTTGTCATACGCTGCCATGGCGGCTTCTTTCAGTGCCTCGGAGTGCGTGGGATGAGCATGGCATGTGCGAGCAAGGTCTTCAGAAGAGGCACCCATTTCCATCGCTAAAGTTGCCTCAGCAATCATCGCCCCTGCCATTTCCCCTATAATATGAACGCCTAAAATTCGATCGGACTTATGTTCACTCAAAATCTTAACAAACCCCGCCGTATCTCCAACAGCTTTGGCACGACTATTGGCCATAAATGGAAATTTCCCAACAGTATAGGATTTACCTTCTGCCTTCAATTCTTCTTCGGTTTTTCCAACCGTTGCGACTTCGGGAGAGGTGTAAATCACGGCCGGAATAACCCTATAATTGACATGACCCGCCTGGCCGGCAATTCGTTCGACAACAGCAATACCTTCTTCTTCAGCTTTATGGGCCAACATCGGCCCTGGAATAACATCTCCAATCGCATAAATGCCAGGACATATGGTTTCATAGGTAAGATGCTTAACGGGGATATAGCCTTGTTCATCAAGAGTTATGCCAACATTTGTCAACCCGAGCCCTTCTTTATGCGGACGCCGCCCCATAGCAAGCAAAACAACATCACATGTCATCACTTCGGGCTCTTCTAAAGTCTCCAAATGAGCGGGATGAAGATGAATAGCAACATCCTTTTCTCGTTTAATAATTTTGGCCACCTTATGCCCAAATTTAAAAGTCAAACCTTGAGATGTTAATGACTTATGTAAGGCGGAAGCCATCTCTCGATCCAGAGTCGGCAACGGGTGATCCAAATACTCAACAACTGTAACCCCAGCCCCCAAACGTGCCCATACAGATCCTAATTCTAAGCCGATATAACCCGCACCAATAACGACCAAGTGCTTTGGAACTCTATCGAGATTTAAGGCGCCCGTAGAAGTCACAATACGATCTTCATCAACTTCAAAACCTTTGGGTACGAAGGGTTCGGAGCCGGTGGCAATGAGAATATGTCGAGCATCCCAATGGGAGAAATTACCATCCATTGTTGTAATTTGAACTTTGCCAGGAGCCGTAAGATGCGCCGTACCTTGGATAAAAGTCACCCCATTTTTATTAAATAAAAATCCAATGCCACGGGTCAGTTCATCAACAACATTTTCTTTGCGCCCTTGCATTTTTTTTAGATTTAATCGAACCCGTTCAACATCAATGCCATGATTTTCTAAGTGATTTTTGGCTTCTGTGTATTTATGAGAAGAATGGAGTAAGGCTTTTGAGGGAATACATCCCACATTTAAACAAGTCCCTCCAGGAACACTCCGCTTGTCAACCACAGCAACTTTCATTCCCAACTGAGCTGCTCGAATCGCCGCTACATAACCCCCAGGACCAGCACCAATAACCAATAAATCTACGGAATTTGCACTCATATTACATATCCAACATTAGGCGTTCAGGATTTTCCAAATTTTCTTTTACCTTAACAAGAAACGTAACGGACTCTCGGCCATCTATAACACGATGATCGTAGGATAAAGCTAAATACATCATCGGTCGAATTTCCATCTTTCCCTCTATAACAATTACACGATCTTGTATTTTATGCATGCCTAAAATACCTGTTTGAGGTGGATTCAATATGGGTGTTGCTAATAGGGAGCCAAATACACCCCCATTTGAAACAGTAAATGTGCCCCCTGTCATTTCTGCAATGGCTAATTTTCCTTCTTTGGCTTTAAGAGCCAATGCAGAAATTTCAAGTTCCAATTCAGCAAAACTTAATAAATCTGCGTTGCGCACAACGGGAACGACAAGCCCTTGAGGCGTTGAAACCGCTACACCAATATCGTAATAATTTTTATAAATGATTTCATCCCCGTCAATTTCTGAGTTGACTGCGGGGAATTCCTTTAAGGCTTGAATACAAGCTTTTACAAAAAAAGACATCATACCCAATCGCACGCCATGTTTTTTCTCAAAAGATTCTTTAAATTCATTCCTCATGAGGGTAATGGCAGACATGTCGACTTCATTGAATGTTGTTAAAATTGCCGCCGTGTTTTGTGCATGTTTTAAACGCTCTGCAATACGTTGACGTAATCGAGACATTTTTACACGCTCTTCACGACGAGAGGAAGTCCGGACACTTGACCCTACTGGCAAGCCCGAGGTTGAAACTGGCTTATGAACTGGGTTTGCGGTTTCCTCAGAAAAATTGAGCATATCACCTTTGGTTACACGTCCCCCTTTTCCACTCCCCGAAACATCGTTGGGATTAATATCAAGTTCTTCAGCTAGTTTACGTACAGAAGGCGCAACACTCTCAAATGCAGGAGAATTTTGAACAGGTGACTTGATTTTTTCAGTAACTGGTGACCCTATTTGAGAAGCAGCTAGCGTTAAATCAACTTTATTCAAGCCAGATATTTTTTTCTCCAATGCTTGTTGAAGCGTCATAGATGTCCCTTCTTCTGGCTTTGCACTGGATCCTTGAGTAATCGACCCAATGACTTCACCTACCGTCACCGTTCCGCCTTTAGGAACGTGCACTTTACTCAAAGTCCCAGTGGCGGGAGCACTGACTTCAAGAGTAACTTTGTCGGTCTCCAGCTCTACCAAAACCTCGTCAGCTGTTACCCCTTCACCTTCTGATTTCAACCATCGCGCAATCGTTGCTTCTCTTATAGATTCTCCCAACGAGGGAACTCTAATTTCGCTTTGTTCGCTTGATGACATCATCTCTTCCCTTTCCTTAATTAATTTTCTTTTATGATTCCAGTCTTATGGCTTGAGCAACCAAGTGTTCTTGTTCTGTCAGATGTCGACTCAAAATACCTGTTGCAGGTGAAGCTGATGCGGCTCGTCCAATATATAAAGGACGAATATGTTTAGCCCCCGCTTCTATCAGTACACTTTCTAATCGTCGATCCAAAAATGTCCAGGCGCCCATGTTCATAGGTTCTTCTTGGCACCAAATTAACTGGGTTTCTTTGTACGGCAATAATACCTCTATCAATTTCTTACGGGGGAAAGGATAGAATTGTTCTAACCGAATAATTGCGACTTCTTGTGCGTTTTGCTTTTCGCGCTCCTCCAACAAATCATAATAAACCTTACCACTACATAACACGACGCGTTTTGCACGGTGGGGGGGGATACTAAAATCCGGAATGACCGTTTGAAAGTGGGTTTCAATATCCATGTCACGCAAAGAGGACACAGCCTTGGCATGACGGAGCAGAGACTTGGGTGTCATGACTATCAGGGGTTTGCGGGTTTCACTGCGAATTTGGCGACGCAAAATATGGAAAAAATTTGCAGGGGTTGTGCAATTGGCAACCCGCATATTTGATTCCGCACATAATTGTAAAAAGCGCTCTAATCGTCCCGAAGTATGCTCTGGCCCTTGTCCCTCATGTCCATGAGGTAATAACATTACCAATCCGGAAAGACGAAGCCATTTAATTTCTGCTGATGAAATAAATTGATCAATAATGACTTGAGCCCCATTCACAAAATCACCAAACTGAGCTTCCCACATTACGAGTGCATGGGGGCTGGACAAACTATACCCATAATCAAAGCCCAAGACAGATGCTTCTGCCAAAGGGCTATCGACAACTTGAAAAGGTGCTTGATCATTTTTTAGGTGATTTAAGGGAACATATCTTGCTTCTGTTTCTTGATCAATCCATACGGCATGCCGTTGGGAAAATGTCCCTCGGCTACAATCTTGACCACTCAAACGCACAGGATTGTTTTCTAATAAAAGACTTCCTATTGCCAAAGCTTCACCCGTTGCCCAGTCAATGTTGTCTCCAGATTCTATCAATTGACGTTTCATTTCCATCTGACGGGCAATGCGGGGATGTAAATTAAAGCCATCTGGAATTCGAAAATTGCCAAGTCCAATCTCCCGTAAACGATCGAGAGAAACGCCGGTTTTTGCCTCGATATCATCATCTTCTTCAATATGTTTAGGGGGTTTAATATCTGACCAAATTCCCTCCAACCAGTCTATTTTTTCAGAACTATCTTGCTGCGTTTCTTCCTTAGCCTTTTCATATTCTTTTTGCAATATTGCTTCATAGTCACTAGCAATGCGCTTCACTTCTTCTTCTGTAACTAATCCTTTAGACAGCATCTTTTGAGTGTAAATTTGGCGCGTCGTTGGATGATTGGCAATCGCTTTATACATTTTGGGCTGAGTGAAAGAGGGTTCATCAATTTCATTGTGGCCATAGCGTCGATAACAAATCATATCCACAACCACATCCTGGCAAAACTTTTTACGAAATTCTGCAGCTAATTCTGATACCCATACAACCGCTTCAGGATCATCCGCATTCACATGAAAAATTGGCGCTTGAATGGCTTTGGCTATGTCTGAACTATAGGGCGAAGATCGTGAATGGGGTGGACTTGTTGTAAATCCAATCTGATTATTAATAATAAGATGAATTGTTCCGCCTGTTTGGTAACCCTTTAATCCTGATAATTCGAGAGTTTCAGCCACGAGACCTTGTCCGGCAAACGCTGCATCTCCGTGAATCAATAAGGCAATAACTTGATTTTTCCCCTCTTCCCCTACGCGAAATTGTTGTGCGCGAACTTTACCCAATACAACAGGATTAATGGCTTCCAAATGGGAAGGGTTAGATGTTAAGGAAAGATGAACGGGACGTCCCTCAATTTCTCGATCGCCTGAAAATCCTAGGTGATACTTCACATCGCCTGATCCATACTTTAGGCCTGAAGAGTTTTTACTATGGTTGAATTTTGCAAAAATGCTATGCATAGGCTTGCCTAAAACATTAGCCAAAATATTTAATCGACCACGATGAGCTGTTCCAAAAACAACACTTTTTACATCTTGAGAAACAACTTTTGCCAAAATGGATTCCAAGGCAGGAATCAAACTTTCCCCCCCTTCTAAACCAAATCGCTTTTCGCCCGAAAATTTTACATGTAAGAAATGCTCAAAAGCATCCGCCCGAATTAGATCTTTCAATAATTGAAGTCGCTTAACGTCTGTGATCCGATCCTCATCGGAAATATTCTCGAGTCTCTCTTGTATCCATGCTTTTTGATCAGGATCTTGAATATGCATGAACTCAATACCAACGGTTCCACAATAGGTAGAGCGAAGACGATCCAAAATTTGCCGTAAGCTTGCCCATTCAAATCCCAAAACATTGTCGATAAAAATGGGGCGATCATAATCTTCAGGACCAAAATGGTAGGTTGCGGGATCAACTTCGGGGTGACCCATGCGCTTTTCTAATCCTAAGGGATCTAGATTGGCAATAAGATGACCTCTCACTCGAAACGTTCGAATCATCATCAAAGCGCGCAGAGAATCAAGCATACCTTGAGTCACGTGGGGTATACTTTGTGATTCATTGGCCTGCGTTGATGGGGTCATCAAATTATCTATGCGCTTTAACCATTTGGGGGGTCGATTATCCGGAATGAGCTCATCCCTTGATCCAAGACTTTGGAAAAATGTACGCCAATCCTCTGAAACAGAATGGGGATCTTGACGATAGGTATGGAAGAGCTCCTCTATAAAAGGCATGTTTGCCCCATATAGGAAACTATCTTGATCCGTGGTAACTTCCATTTCTGTCATTTTGCTTTCCGCTTATTTTAGATAGACGAGTCGACTGTAACTAGTTTACTCCTAAAAGCGTTAAGAATTGCTTGTCGAAATTAGCCGATATTAATTTGATCAATATCCTGCAAACCTAAGTCTCAGCTTCAGATTTTGATTTTGATTTATTAATATCACTTTGTTTCCCTTGATCTTTTTTCTTTTGATTTTCCATACGACTTTCCCAAGCGGGCAAACCTTGTAGATAAACCAAATGCCCCCAAGAATCCAAGCTTAAGGTGATGGCAGCACTTCGAGAGATTTTACCTTTTTTCCAAAGCTCCAAGAAGACATCTGCAACTTTTTTGTCACTATCAAAGACAATTTTTTTGTTATCTTTTAACCACATAATAATACTTCGCGCCCAAAATCGATAAGTGAAATTTGGATTTGTCTTACCATCAAAATTTTTCCATACTTTCAAGGCTTGTTCATGAACATCTGGAGCCTCTTTTTTAACAGCAACAAGGGCATCTTCAACTGCTTTAGTAAACGCCGGATCTTGATTCTCTTGCTTTTCAACATAAGCATCAATTTCTGGCTTAAGCTTGTCGTTTCCTTTTGGCCCCACTTTATTATTTTCAATGGGGAGAGTGGCGAAAGCGTTAAGGGCAAACCCGACAAAAATACCTAATAGAATTTGCATGTTCTTTAGCACGACTATCACTCCTTATATTTCTGTGTTCACTAGTTTTTATCAACGACCTTGCATAGTTTTCAGCATTGTACTCCCTAATTCTGCAGGAGAAATCGCAATCTGTACACCCGCTTTACGTAATGCTTCAATTTTTTCATTCGCGCTTGCTCCTGCGCCGGCAATTATGGCTCCAGCATGCCCCATTCGGCGCCCAGAAGGTGCTGTTATTCCTGCAATAAAGGAAACTACAGGTTTGCCAGATCCTTTTTTGTATTGGTGATGAATGTACTCAGCTGCTTCCTGCTCATCCTGACCACCAATTTCCCCAATCAGTAAAATTCCAGTTGTTTCTTCATCAGCCCAAAATAATTGAAGAATATCAACAAAGTTCATGCCTTTTACAGGGTCTCCGCCAATCCCGATACACGTTGTCTGCCCCAATCCGATAGCCGTTGTTTGAGAGACGGCCTCATAGGTTAATGTTCCCGAACGAGAGACAACACCAATTTTTCCTGGCGTATGAATTACTCCCGGCATAATGCCAATTTTACACTGATTGGGGGTAATAATTCCTGGACAATTGGGACCAATCAATCGCACGTTGGTGTCCCTTAGAGCCCTTTTTACTCGAATCATATCGAGGGTAGGTATGCCTTCCGTAATACACACTATCAACTCAATACCAGCATCTGCGGCTTCAAAAATAGCATCAGCAGCGTAACCCGCAGGAACATAGATTACGGAAGCCGTTGCCTTAGTCGCTTTAACAGCTTGACCTACGGTATCAAAAACCGGCAAACCCAAATGTTCCCTACCCCCTTTTCCTGGAGTCACACCCCCAACCAATTGCGTCCCATAGGCTAAGGCTTGTTCCGAGTGAAAGGTTCCGTGTTTGCCTGTAAATCCTTGACAAATTACTTTGGTATCGCGGTTAACAAGAATAGTCATTAAGCAGCCTCCCTTACTGCTTGGGCAACCTTATATGCAGCTTCTCCTAAATCATCAGCAGAAATTATTGTGAGAGAAGAATTCTTCAAAATTAGTTTCCCTTCTTTCTCATTCGTCCCCTGAAGTCGAACAACCATAGGAACCCGTAAATGAACTTCTTTTGCTGCAGAAACGATGCCTTCAGCGATTACATCACACTGCATTATGCCACCAAATATGTTAATTAAAATGGCTTTAACGTTTGTGTCGGCTAAAATCAATTTAAAAGCTGTTGCAACTTTATCCCGGGAAGCTCCCCCCCCAACATCTAGGAAGTTTGCCGGCGAGGCACCATTCAGTTTGATAATATCCATGGTTGCCATTGCCAAACCTGCACCATTGACCATACACCCTATATTTCCATCCAACTTGACATAACTTAAACCCTGACGATTGGCTTCTAACTCTGAAGCATCTTCTTCATCCTCATCTCTTAATTTCTCAATCTCTGGTCGACGGAATAGACCATTATCATCAAAAGTCATTTTCGCATCCAGAGCCACCAAATCTCCTACTTTCGTTACGACCAGGGGATTAATTTCAATGAGGCTTGCATCTTCGCCACAGAAACTCTCGTATAGGTTGAGAACAAAGGCCTCCATTTGTTGAGCGGCCTGACCAGAAAGGTTAAGACCGTATGCAATTTTTCGAGCATGATATGGCTGACAACCGGACGCCGAATCAATTTGAAATGTTAATATTTTTTCAGGCGTCTTTTGAGCCACGCTCTCGATATCCATTCCCCCAGCTTCAGAAGCGACAAAAGAAAGACATTGATGCCTGCGATCCACAACCAAACTCAAATACAGTTCTTGCGCAATATCACATCCTTCTTCTATATAAAGCCGCTTAATAATTTGACCTTCAGGACCGGTTTGATGGGTTACCAAGCGAGCTCCTAACAATTTTTGTGCGGCTTGACGAACTTCATCCAAGGAATGGCAAAGTATAACACCACCCGCTTTACCCCGTCCCCCAGCATGAATTTGGGCTTTGACTACCCACAAGGATCCCCCTAAATCTGAAACGGCTTGGGCAGATTCTTCAACAGTATTAACGACTTTCCCACGCAATACGGGTACGCCATAGCCCGCAAGGATAGATTTCGCTTGATATTCATGAATATTCATTTCGTAAAGCCTTTTTGTATAATATCCTAATGCTTCGACTCCATCTCTTTTACGAGTGCTCTCACACCGT
The DNA here is from genome assembly GCA_016870095.1 of Alphaproteobacteria bacterium. Classification (NCBI taxonomy): domain Bacteria; kingdom Pseudomonadati; phylum Pseudomonadota; class Alphaproteobacteria; species Alphaproteobacteria bacterium. The sequence continues at coordinate 255,084 of VGCI01000002.1, forward strand.
TAACAGATTGGGTGAACGCTTCCCGTTCGAGAGGAGTCAGGTCAAATTCAACAACTTTTTCAACGCCAGTCCCACCAATTATTGCCGGAACGCCGACATAGACATCCTCGACGCCATATTCACCTGTAAGCCATGTTGCGCACGGCAATATACGTTTTTGATCTTTAAGATAGGATTCTGCCATCGCAATCGCTGAAGTTGCCGGGGCATAATAAGCTGAACCTGTTGTCAACAAATTCACAATTTCGGCCCCTCCATTACGAGTTCGATCGACTATTGCATCAACTAGGGTTTGGCTAATCCAACCCTTCTTAATGAGGTCAGGTAAGGGAATACCTGCAACGCTTGTGTAGCGTGGCAAAGGCACCATCGCGTCTCCATGACCGCCCAAAACAAAAGTTTGCACATCTGTTGGAGATACGCCCAGCGCATCCGCCAAGAAGCACCTGAAACGACCACTATCCAGAACACCCGCCATACCTACAACGCGATGGTGTGGCAAACCGCAAGCTTCATGCATCACCCAAACCATAGCATCCAGGGGATTTGTAACAACAATGACAAATGCGTTCGGCGCGTATCGTTTGATATTTTTGCCCACATCAGAAATAATTTTTGCATTTATGGTCAGAAGATCATTCCGGCTCATGCCTGGCTTACGGGCCAGACCTGCCGTTACGATGACAACATCTGCCCCTTCCATCCCAGCATAATCATTGCTACCAACAATCTTGCTTGATCGTCCTTCAACTGCCATCGCTTGAGCTAAATCAAGAGCCTTACCTTGTGGGAGCCCTTCTGCAACATCTATCAAGATTACATCTCCCAGGTCTTTATAACCAATGAGATGAGCCAGTGTTCCCCCAATATTACCACTTCCCACGAGGGCAATTTTTTTTCGTACCATTTTTTTATTTCGTCCCTATTCCTGTTTTATTCCGATTTTAAGGTGAGGTTAATGACCTAAAACATCCGCCAGAAACTTCCCACCTGCTTTCAGTCCTTCTTCGTCTATGCTATGCCCCAATCCCGAACAGGTCAATGTGTGGGGATCAAAACCCAGTTTTCTCAAGTGTTCTTGAGATTCAGATAGAAACTCATAAGGCACAACTGTATCTTCATTACCATGAACAAGTAAAATTTCGGTACGTTGTCCTGTAATAGGTGTTAAAAGTACCGACGGATAAAATCCACCAGAATAGCTAATGACTCCCTTTAAGTCCGGGAGTGCAAATATCATTTCTAGAGCGATCATGCCTCCTTGGGAAAATCCGACAATGGCCAAATCAGCAGGGGTGAGATTTCGTTTTTCAAGCGCTTGAAGAATAAATTCTTGCAAAACCGGAACAGCCTTATTCAAACCTATTCTTATCGCTTGAGGGGTGAATTCTTTCAAGCTAAACCACTGGTATCCTGCAGGATAAGCTTCCCCTATTTCCGGCGCATTGGGAGATATAAATTCAACCTCGGGCAAAATACGCGACCAGTAAGGCGCCAAACTCAAAAGGTCTTGCCCGTTGGATCCATACCCATGACAAAAAACAACTAATTTTTTCGCCTTTTTTCCAGATAACGGCAAAAGGCTAGGTCCCTCTAGCATTGCAGTCCCTTTCTAATTTTTCGAGTCCATTATCCTGAATCTTACGCCGATAGACTTTTTCATTCAAGATCACCTAACAAGGCTTTTCAAACAATTTCAGCTCTATCCCTTTTCCAATTTTAAAATTTTATTTTCAATTATTTAAAAGGATTATCGTTGCGACCCAAAAACTTGCGTGAAATAGCGAGTTCCATTACGAACCCTTTTAATGCCAGCTCCCATTTCAGTAAAATTGGGATTTAAAATATTTTTTCGATGACCGGAAGATCTCATCCACATATGGACAACATGAGAAGAAGATTTCCTAGATTTAGCAACATTTTCCCCAAGGTCACGATATACATAACCTGACTTCTTGATACGGATGCCAAGATTTTTCCCTTTCACAGAATGAGAAAGATGATGATGACGCGCCATGTCCAACGACTGATTTCGCGCCACATGCGCAAGCTTGCTATTCATTCTTAAAGGTTTAAGACCTTTACGAACTCTTACACGATTGGTGAGTTCCAGAAGCTTCCATTCTTCAGAGAGATAACCCCCTTTATTTTTTTGAATTGCAGATTTTACGGGATTACGAACAGCTTGCGTAACCTCTACACCTGATAAGGATAATAAAAAAATAACAAGCGAAATACTATACGACCATAGAGAAAGAAGTTTAGTGAGAAATGGTCGGTTTAACAAAGGTAAAAAATTTCTCATCACTATAGTGCCTTAAAGTTCTTAAAACACATTTTTTGTTGCTGTAAATCTCTTAATAGTTTACCCGCAAATATATAAATTTTCTGTTAAAATTTTTTTAAGCCCCCCTAATTCATGACCAAAAGCTTCTCCTTTCCTTACAAGAAACTATAAGGATCAATATCAATAGTAATGCGGACATTTGCAGGTACCTTTATTCCCCCTACCCAAGCAGCAAGAAATGTCTGTAAAGGCACACTTTTTGTAGCTTTTACGAGAATACGCCATCGGTGACGTCCCCGCAGTTGCGCAAGAGGCGCTGGCACCGGCCCCAGTACCGTAACATCAGCATATACAGGGGCACGACGCACTAATGTCTTGGCAGTTTTTTCGACACTTTCCGCATCAGAACCGGAAAGAATGATAGCCCCTAACCGACCAAAGGGGGGCATGACACGAGCTTCTCTTTCCAATTTTTCGGCCTTGATAAAACTATCTCGATCTTGAGATGCTAATGCTGCCATTACAGGATGATCAGGATTAAAGGTTTGTAAAAGAACCCGTCCCGGCAACATTTCTCGCCCTGCTCTCCCAGAAACTTGGTGCAACAATTGATAGGTACGCTCACACGCCCGCAAATCTCCGCCACTCAATCCCAAATCTGCATCCACAACACCGACAAGAGTCATCATGGGAAAGTGGTGCCCTTTGGCTAATATTTGAGTTCCAATAATAACATCTACTTGATGGCCGGTAATTCGACGGATAAGGTTGTGGACTTGTTTCGGCGTTGTCATCATATCACTTGTTAACATTTCACACCGCGCATCGGGAAACATTTGTATTATTTGTTCATGGATACGCTCGACCCCGGGGCCACAGGCAATGAGAGAATCTTCACCTTTGCATTCTGGGCAATGCGACGGCACTTTAAGACTATAACCACATTGATGACATTGAAGACGACCACTACGTTTATGCTCTACCAACCAGGAAGTACATGTTGGGCACATAAGACGATGGCCACATGATCGACATAAAGTTAAGGGTGCATAACCTCGACGATTTAGAAACAACATGACTTGTTCTTTTTCAGCTAATTTTTCTCCTATTGCCTTCTGTAAAGGAGGAGAAATCCAATTATGGGGATAGAGCCGCATGTCAATTGTTTGTATTATGGGAAGATTTGCACCCCCATGACGATTCTTCAAAACCAAATGTTCATATCGTCCTTGCTCAACATTTGCTACTGTTTCTAAAGAGGGCGTAGCCGAAACCAACACAACAGGAATATGGCTTATTTTAGCTCGTACGACTGCCATATCCCTTGCTTGATAAATAACCTGTTCTTCCTGCTTATAAGAGGGATCATGCTCTTCATCAACAATGATAAGTCCTAAGTTTGAATAGGGTAAAAATAGAGCAGATCGCGCCCCAACAATAACGCTCGCTCGTCCTTCAAGAATAGCGGTCCAAGTTTGTTGTCGCACACTTGTCGTTAAACCAGAATGCCATTGAAGAGGCTCCACACCAAAACGGCGCTGGAATCGATCCAACCACTGTGCCGTCAAAGCAATTTCTGGCAATAAAACCAAAATTTGCCGACCCGCTTTGAGAGCAGATTCCATAGCGCATAAATAGACTTCTGTTTTCCCTGATCCTGTAACCCCATCAAGTAAAAAGGGTTGGAATTTTTGTGTAACAATAGCTTTTTTTATAGCCTCAGCTGCATCATTTTGGTCACTTGATAAAGAAATTTTTTCTAGCTGATCAAGATTAGGGATATTAATTTCTAATAATTTTTTGCGGGTGTTTTTAGACTCTAAAGTCACGGGCAAAACCATTTTCAAAACCATACCCATAGGCACCAAATTGTACCGAGCGACCCAGGAAATAAATTCTTGGCTTTCCAACGAAAGAGGAGGAAGATTTAATTTACGAATAAGCTCTCTAACTTTACCTGTATATTCAGTGCTGCCTTTTTTCCAAATTACCCCTGTTGCCGTTTTGCCCCGAAATGGAACTTCTACCAAATCACCAACTTCACAATTAACCTCTTGGGGTAAGCCATAAGCAAATGGACGATCAATTGCCATCGGAAGAAGAACTTGCACTATAGAGCTAGAAGTCGACATAGCCATCCTTTAAGGGGTTACTCTCTGTCAAAATTTTTATATATTTTTCAAAGAGTTTATCACTCCCTTAATCTTCGACTTTTACCAAATCCACTGGGATACCTGCTTGTTGCTTTGTCGTTCGAATCACAAGTATGGATTTTACGCTGGCCACAATCGGCAAGGTGGTTAAATGCTGAGAATGAAATTGTTGATACTCATCCCAATTACGGGCCACTATTTTGAGAAAAAAATCAGCTTCTCCTGCAATCATATGACACTCCCGAACCAGAGGCCATTGATGAACTTTAGCTTCAAATGCCCGAAGATCAGAATCGCTTTGACTGGAAAGACCAACTTGCGCAAATATGATTACTTGAAACCCGAGAGCTTTTGAATTGAGAGACGCATGATATCCTTCAATAACTCCCGATTTTTCAAGTGCACGAACGCGACGCAAACAAGGAGGCGCAGAGATTCCCGCATTCTCAGCTAATTTAACATTTGTTATTCGACCATCAGCTTGTAAGTCTTCTAAAATCTGCAAATCAACTACATCAAGTCTTGTGTCCACGGCATTTTCCTAGTTTCTATAATCTTTTGTTCCACCACACCATCGCCTTTATCGAACCAGTGGCTTGTATTTTATTCGATGAGGTTGGTCAGCCGCCATCCCTAATCTTCGTTTACGATCTTCTTCATAGGATTGATAATTTCCTTCAAACCACACAACCTGGCTTTCTCCTTCAAAAGCCAAAATATGGGTAGCAATACGGTCGAGGAACCATCGATCATGGCTGATGACAATAGCACACCCAACAAAATCCAATAGGCCTTCTTCCAAGGATCTTAAGGTTTCCACATCCAGATCATTGGTCGGTTCATCCAACAACAACACATTAGCACCAGACTTTAAAACTTTTGCCAGGTGAACTCGGTTACGCTCTCCCCCTGATAATTGCCCCACTCGTTTTTGTTGATCAGCACCTTTAAAATTAAACAAAGCGCAATAAGCACGGCTTGGAATGGGACGTTTACCTAACAAAATTTCATCATGACCACCAGAAATTTCTTCCCAAACAGTTTTTGCAGCATTTAGGGCATCTCGCGATTGATCTACATATCCCATCACAACCGATTCCCCGACTTGCAATGCGCCTTCATCCGGTTGATCGTGGCCCGTCAACATGCGAAATAGTGTCGTTTTTCCTGCACCATTTGGCCCAACAACCCCGATAATACCCCCCGGTGGAAGACGAAAATTGAGGGCATCAATTAGCAGACGATCCCCATAACCCTTTGTCAAACCCTTAGCTTCTACAACATTATCTCCTAAACGAGGACCCGCAGGAATGGTAATAGCGCCATCTCCTGTGCCTTGATCGCTTGTTTGATTCAGCAAAACTTCATAAGCCTGAATACGAGCCTTGCTCTTCGTTTGTCGGGCTTTTGGGGACTGACGAATCCACTCCAATTCGCGAGCCAGCTGTTTTTGTCGACCTGTTTCTTGACGTTGTTCTACGACTAATCGCTTTTGTTTTTGCTCCAGCCAATTGGAATAATTTCCCTCATAGGGAATCGCTTGACCCCGATCCAATTCCAAAATCCAATTCACAACATTATCGAGGAAATAACGATCATGGGTAATAAGAACAACTGTTCCCGTATAGTTCTTTAAAAAGCGCTCCAACCAGGCGACAGATTCTGCATCCAAATGGTTTGTGGGCTCATCTAACAATAACATATCAGGTTTTTGCATCAATAAACGACACAACGCTACACGCCGACGCTCTCCCCCAGACAACTTACTAACGTCAGCGTCACCGGGTGGGCAACGCAATGCATCCATTGCAATCTCAATTTGTCTAGATAAATCCCAAGCATCTAATGCATCAATTTTTTCCTGCAACTCAGCTTGTTCGGCAATCAGATTATTCATTTCATCATCAGAAAGAGACTCGCCAAACTTTGCATTAACAGCATCAAATCGATCCAGAAGAGCTTTCGTTGAAGCCAATCCAGCCATGACATTTTCTGCCACCGTTAAGCTTGTATCCAACTCAGGTTCCTGAGGCAAATAACCAACAGTCACACCGTCTGCTGCCCAAGCTTCTCCGTTATACTCTTTATCTATGCCTGCCATAATCTTAAGGAGAGTCGATTTTCCAGCGCCATTGGCACCAATGACACCAATTTTAGCGCCTGGGAAAAAAGATAATGTTACTTCTTTTAAAACTTCCCGACCACCGGGAAAGAGTTTAGAGAGCTCCTTCATTACAAAGATATATTGATAACTGGCCATAGAATAACCTTTCCCGAAACAGGATTTTGAAGTTGATACTCTTTATACGTCAAAATGAGGATTTATCATAGTAAAATCCACGCCCTTACTCGAATTTTGCTTTTAAAAAAGGGTCTTGCTTTATTGAAATGCTCACCTGACAATAATTGTATTATTAATTGAGTAGGAAGACGCGATGAAAAATTTTCTATGGATAACTTGGCTCATCTGCTTTGTAACTTTCCCCACTACGGTTCGAGCCGATACTGCCTGTGAAGGGGTTCGAGCTGGATTGCAGGTGGGATTCGGTGTCATCGATTCAAAACTAACAACGACACGCACCCTACTTATACCCGTACCCAACGTAGATTATTCTGACATTTCTGGTCGAGGCGGCATCTTAGGATTATCAGTCGATTGGATGAGCTTAGTCGGTAATTCTGATATTATGGCAGGCGCAGAAGCCAGTATTAATTTCTTAACGACAAAAGGAAAAAAAAGTACCATGGGAACTTTTCCCTCAGCTGTGGATGTATACACAGGTGATTTATCAACAAGTGTTTTTTACAAACGATCTTTAGAAGTTGTTGCTAAGTTTGGATATATGTTTAAAGGAGCAGCTGTAGCCTATGTGCGAGTGGGTCCGAGTTTTGGAACTTTGAAAGCAAGCTCTGTCAGTAATGCCCTGAAATATAAAGGAGATAAAGCCATAAGACCGTTTGGTTTAGTAATGGGTGTGGGGGCCGAATTTCCCGTCACGGATCGTTTAGCATTTGGGACAGAATATAATTATCGCAGATATCCGACATTTTCTCATAATTTAGCGGACACCGCTGGGATTTCTCAATTGAATATGAGCATCATCCCCACCTCTCACGCAGTCATGTTTCGCTTCAGTTATAAGTTGAGTGCTGTTGATTTTGCAACACCTCAACCCAAAGAAAGAAAACGGAAAAGATCTCGACCCCCAAAAACATGAGCATAATGAATAGTCGTTAATTTGACTCTGATGAAAGGGTTCCGGTTTAGCCCTTGCAAAAATTCAAGGAATCCCTTCTAATTTATTATAAGCTCTTTATCATAAGGATCGCATCCTGTGACCGTACCCATTGATCCCCCTATCGTTGGACCCTCCACACGGCTTTTTCCAAAAGGTCATTTAAAAATTTTTTTGGGAGCTTCTCCGGGCGTTGGCAAAACATTTTCTATGTTACAAGCCGGTTCAGAAAGACAATCAGAAGGCGTAGATGTTGTTGTCGGATTGGTTGAAACGCACAAACGAAAAGAGACAGAAGAACAACTCGCAAATCTTGAAATTTTGCCGAGAAAAAAATTAAATTATCGGGGTCGTACTTTTGAAGAACTTGATCTTGATGGTATTTTGGCACGTGCTCCTCAATTGGTTTTAATTGATGAGTGTGCCCACAGCAATCTTCCGGGAAGCCGCCATCCAAAACGCTATGATGACATAACGGAAATCCTTGAGCATGGCATCGATGTTTACACAACTCTCAATATTCAACATTTTGAAAGTTTAAAAGATATTATTGAGCAAATGACGCGCATCACAATTCGGGAAACTGTCCCTGACTCTTTCACGCAATCAGCAGATGAAGTGCAACTTATTGATTTGCCACCCAATGATTTACTTCAAAGACTTTCAGATGGTAAAATATATATACCTGAACAAGCAAAGACAGCTATTGATCATTTTTTTACGCGCTCGAATCTTTTAAATTTACGTGAACTTGCTTTGCGTCAAACCATTACTGTTGCCGATGAAAAAGTAACGCAAGACGTCCAACAACGGGGTATCAAGGGCTCCTGGCCAACAAGTGATAAAGTTATGGTATGTGTGAGCACAGATTTATCAAGTGCCTACTTAATTCGCACCGCCCGTCGTATTGCTGATCGGTTGCATGCCAAGCTTGTTGCCGTCACTATTGAAACATCAGATGATGAAAATCGTTCCCTAATTGCTCAGCAACAGCTCTCACAAAATTTACATTTAGCAGAAGAGTTAGGTGCAGAAGTCGTCGCACTTGATGGAACGGATGTTGCCGAGACCTTAGTTCAATATGCCCTCACAAATAACGTTACGGATATACTTGTGGGTCAAGCTTCTCAAGGAAAAGAATGGGAGAAAATTCCTGTAATTGGTCCCCTATTGGTCAGCAAATCTACAGCTGAGAAAATACTGTCTTATCGTCCTTCCTTGACTTTGCGAGTTATTCCTACAGAACAAAATGGACCAATTCCCCACAACAAATCCTTTACCAAATCTCCTTTAAAACCCTTTTTACCCTATATTTCTAGTTTATTTATTACACTAGGGATGTTGGCAGCTGCAGGTCAAATAACCAAATACACAAAAATTACGGATGTCTCAACTTTCTTGTTCTTGAGTGTATTGTGGGTATCGATCAAATTTGGATTACGACCTGCCGTATTGGCGACAATAATTGGAAGTCTGGTTTACGATTATACATATATTGATCCCCTGCGTAATGTGGGAATGGATACGTTAGGAGGATGGATTGTATTCGTCTCTTTTGTTTTTGCATCCATCGTTATCTCAAATCTGGCTATTCATTCTCAAAATGTTTTTAAAGCATCGCAAGGACGATTACGTCAGATTCGTTTTTTTTCCAACTTTACGACTCAACTCACGCGCCATAGAGCCAAAGAACAGATTTTATCTTACCTGTGTAAGGAATTGCATCAATTCTTGAATATTTCCGTTATCGCTTTTTGGGAAATACATGATAAATTTACACCTGCACACAGATTTCCCAAAACCAAAAATCCTGAGCTCACCCCTGTAGATGAAAGTGCTATTCAGTGGGCTTTGGCCCACCAAAGTCGCAGCGGTAGATCTACAAAGAATTTTTCTGATGCTCGTTATCTTTACTTACCCATAAAAATAGGGAAGAATAGTTTGGGGGTTGTAGGTATTCGAGCTTTAAAAGGTCAATTAACTATTGATGATTTGCGTATGGCCCAAACTCTCATTGATCAAGCCGCATTGGCCATTGATCGGTTAAATTACGTATCAAAGCCCAAGAAAAAGGAAAAATGAGTACCGTATGAAACGCCGTCTTATCAATTGGCTCACCTTTTTAACGTTTATATTAACTTCAACGGGTGTTGCGATTTTTTTCCTTTTCTTTTATTACGGTAGAGGATTGCCCGATTATGACTTTCTTCACAATTACGAACCCTTCACTATAAATCGCATCAAAACCAACAACGGTGATGTTTTGAGAGAATTTTCACACGAAAGACGTATTACTATTCCGTTGGACGAAATTCCACCTATGGTTGTTAATAGTTTTTTAGCCGCAGAAGATAAGAATTTTTTCTATCACTGTGGGTTAGACATTCAAGGAATTCTGCGCGCAGTTATCGCTAACAGCACCCAAGGCTCGTGGTCAACAAGACCTTTAGGAGGGTCAACCATAACCCAACAAGTTGCCAAAAATTTTCTGATTGGAAATGATCGATCTTTTGAAAGAAAAGCCAAAGAAGCGATTATGTCCTTGCGCCTAGAATCCGCATTAACAAAAGAGCGTATTCTTGAGTTATATCTCAATCAAATTTATCTCGGCATGGGGGCCTATGGTGTTGTTGCCGCCGCCTCGACTTACTTTAATAAGCCCCTCGATAAATTATCAATCGCAGAAATTGCCTTTTTAGCGGCTATGCCCAAAGCTCCTTCTTTTTATCCCAACCAAAAAGACTTAACTCGAGCCATGAGTCGACGAAATTGGGTTATTGATCGATTATATGAAGAAGGACTTCTATCTGAAACCGAAGCTCAAGAAGCCAAGAATGAACCCTTAGAATTTTCTTTGGGAAAAACAGAAAAAAGCCCTCCCGACTATTACTCAGAATATGTTCGTCAAGAACTTATAAGTCAGCTGGGTGAAGAGACAATGATGCAAGGCGGCCTGAGTATTAAGACAACTCTGGACCCTGATTTGCAACCCATTGCCATTAAGGCTTTACAACAAGGCTTAATTGCTTACGATCGACGCCACGGATGGCGAGGCCCCATCGATCATATTAATTTTGACTCTGGCGATAACGAAGATTGGCACCATGATCTCAAAAAAATAGCTTCTCCCCCGGGTCTTGGAAATTGGATGCTTGCAATTGTGCTTGAAACAACATCACAAAAAGCAAAAATTGGTCTTAAAGATGGTGAGATAGGCTTTATATCCCTAGAACACCTTAAATGGGCACAAAAAAATCTGCCGAATCAATTACTCGGTCCTGAAATTACTCATCCCGAAGATGTTTTAAACCCGGGAGATGTCATTGCTGTATCCGTCATTCAAGATAAATCCTTTCGCTTAGAACAAATTCCGGAAGTGACAGGAGGCCTTGTTGCTCTTGATCCCCAAACAGGCCACATCCTGGCCATGGTTGGCGGATATGATTTTGAACTCAGCCAATATAACTGTGTTACGCAAGCCAAACGACAGCCAGGCTCTGCCTTTAAACCTTTCGTTTACTTAACGGCTTTAGAACATGGTTATACTCCAGAAACGCGCGTATTAGATGCTCCTCTTATGCTCAATGTTGGGGGAAAGATGGGCGTATATGCCCCTAAAAATATTACGAATAAATTCTATGGACCTACACCTTTGCGATCAGGTCTTATTTATTCCCGAAATGTAATGACTGTTCGTCTGGCTCAACAAATTGGTTTACGAAAAATTGAAAATACAGCAAAAACTTTTGGGCTGGTTGACAAGCTCCCTCATCAACTCTCTATGGCCTTAGGCGCTGCAGAAACAACCCTTCTTAAACTCACAGCTGCTTATGGTATGATTGCCAATGGGGGACACCACATCACTCCCGTTTTTATTGAAGAAGTTCTGGATCGCCATAACCAAAGTATTTATGAAGAAAAGCCTTTTGAGAAAACCCGGGTTGCAAGTGAGAAGTCCATTCGCCAAATCATTCGAATGATGGAAGGCGTCATTCAAAAGGGCACAGCCCAAAGCCTCATCAGTTTGGAACGCCCCATCGCAGGGAAAACTGGCAGTACAAATGACTTTAAGGATAGTTGGTTTGTGGGGTTCACCCCGAATCTTGTTGTTGGAGTCTTTGTGGGTTTTGCAACTCCACGTACCTTGGGGCCTGACGAATCCGGCTCAAAGGTTGCCGTTCCCATTTTCAAAAGGTTTATGACTGAAGCCATGAAGAACAAACCTGCCTTAACCTTTGATGGACTTTAAGAAAGACTTTACAAAATTAACAAATCCACCAAAAATTACCGAGCGGTAATATTTGTCCTTTTTTGAAAAATAACTTCTAAAAATTCCTGATCAGGAATAATTTTGAGGAGTCGCAATAAGGAAAACGCATTGTCTTACTTACCAGCCTGCTTTTTAATATCTCCTGAGTACTTCTCGCTTTTATTCCGCAATTCTCCCGCCGATTCTCGAGCATTTTGTATTAGGCGTTGTTCTTGTCTTTTGCTCTTAGCGGTTTCCTCACCAAATCCAAAAGAAAGTACTGTTTTCTTTTCATGACTTCCCAACTGCAATATAGATTTTTTATAGGCCATTCTAACTTTCATAATTTCTTCATAAGCCTTTTTTATATCATCAGAAAGCTTTTGATATTCTGCTGAATCAGGCTGAGCCGCAATTCGGGCCGTGAGAAGATTCACGATACCCGAATCATAGTACTTGTGCTTTGTTGGATCTGGGTTTGATGACTCAACAATAGCCTCTAGTTTTGCATCAAAAAACCCACTTAAAAGGGGCACAACCCAATTCACTACATTTTTCTTTGCCCCATCCAGAGACTTAGACTGAAATTCCGGCAAAACATTATTGATAGCCATTTCTACAGCATCGCTACGAATGGCTTGAGAATCAGCAACAACCTCACCTAAAGCATCAAATATCAGCCCCAGAGACTCTTGTTGGCGTTGAACTTCATTTTTAGCGGAAGATTTTACAACACGGCCTTTCTTAGTTTCCGTATCAAGTTTTGCTAAATTAGCCATAAGACTTTTTTGTTGTAGAATGAGCACTTGGTCTTTGGCAGAAAGATTGATATTTTTGGTTTTTAATTCCCTGTTTTTTTCTTCTATTATTTTCAAAACTTTCTTACACGATTTTTGACGTTTCCCTACATCGGCTCCCTCATTCTCACAATTTACAAGACTTAGGAAAATCGCTAGTTCTTCTCTCAACTCATTTTTTTTCTTTTTAAGATCCTTACTCGCACCTTCCCCATTTGCAGCCAATTGAGAATCTATCGCATTCAGTTGACTAATAATTTTCAACAATTCTAACTGGGGAGAATTTTTGACAACCCCACTCGTTGCCGCAAGTTCTGCCAGTTTACTTTGGGCCATACCGGTTAAAGTTGAAATCAAAATAGGAGCACTCTTTATGGCAACTTCTTTAATCAAATTGGCCCCAAAAAATCCTCTCACTTTATCCTTAAGAACCGGGTTTAAAACATCTGCTCCACTTTCTTGGACTATTTGCGTCAATGTCACGAGCGTTTCAAGCAAATCATCAATGGATCTGGTGTCTTTTGATTGGGAAGGGCGTTCTTGTTCTTGAGTCATTGATTGCTTAACTTTCTGCGTTAAATGAGCAAGTTTCTCTGCTGTTAGCGGTTCAACTGACACAGATTGTTCTAGAAAGTAAAGTTGACGTTTCAAAGAGCCCGTTTTGTTCCTCAAATCAATCATGAGTGTCTTATTATTAGCTCGCTCTGCCTGAATGAGATTATCAATGGCACTTTTATGTAGATTATCCAGATCAGTTTTAACTTCAGCATAATGGCGTTTAAAAAAATCGATTTTTCTTTTTTTAAATTCATTTATCTTATCGGGCAATCCATAGGCATAGTCTTCAAAAATCTTGATAACTTTTTCGTATTGGGAAACTTCATCATTTAAAATTTTTTTTATTTTTGTTAAGCCCGCGCGTAATCTATTGTTTTCTTCTAGTGTTAAGCCTGCAGGTGTTTTGCCTACCACAAAAATACGGGCCCATAATTTTTCCCACAAAGCAACGCCCTCTTGCTTAAGTTCGGGGTCGTCCGCCATTAATTTAAGAATGGCTTTATCTTCGTCAACTCGACCTCGAAAAATATTTATTTTTGATCGTAAAATGTCAAAAATTTTATCAAGAGCTACGAGCTTTAAAATAAATCGTTCTGCCAGAATAGCCACTCCAACGCTATCCTTCGCTACTCCCCGCTTAATATCTTTTAATCTTTGCGCTAGGGGATCTTGAATTTTCAAATCTCCCTTTTTCGTCTTTAAGGTACGGGGAGCACTTTCTTTATTTCCTTTTGTCAAAAAATCAGGGGTTGACGTTTCTAGTTTTTCTTTTTCCGCTGTCATTTCATTAAGTGATTGACTGACAACTTCCAATTCGTCTTCTTGTGCCTTTATAGATTGTTGCAAAATTGCTAATTCATTTTGAACTTCCTCTAAATCCTTTTGGGAGTATTTACCGGCATCCGGGTGATTGTTTTTAATGTATCCTAGACTGAGAATTTTAAGGGCTGATGTGTAAGTCGTATCCATTGTTGCAGAAATTTTTTCTACAGTGGCAGCAATTAACTTTTCGCTCGTTTCTTCCGCTTCAATAGCTTTGTAAAGATTTGCTTCTGTCTGGGAAAGGTTTCTTTCAATATCGGGATTGTAAGCTTGAGTAGGATCTAATTTTAATTTTTGCTTGTCCAAAAATATTTTATGGGATTGAGCTTGATCTTTATCCCGCAAATACTCACCTGACGTAAAGCCCTGCTGAGGAAGATTAGAAGTTTGGGACTGTGGTGCGGTTACCCTCGAACTCCCTTCAACAGCTTGCATTGTAGAAAGGAAGAGAGCCATACTCAATAACAATAATTTTAACATTTTTGCCTCTTTACATTTTTTCCCCTAAATTTACCGTAAATACTTTAAATTAATATTTGATTAATAACCGGACTATCTTGGTAGCCTTACTATTTTGTATAATTTCGAAATTGTCGGCAACCTAAGGGTTATCAATCCCTTTATTGTACCAACTCAAACAGGGGTATATCTTTGCGTGGATCGAGAGATTTCCTCAAAACAACATTAACGATTTTTTGAGGAGAACACATCGTTAGCGGAACCAAGTCCTTACAAAATTGATCTGTAAGACTTTGCCCAAGAGGCAAATTTTGCCATTGGGGTGTTGCTAGGACATATCCCGAATAATAAAACAATCGTTTATGAGAGTCATAAAGTATGAAACCGTTTTGCAGGGTAGTTTGAACAATATCAAATTTTCCCGGAACAATAGTGGGAGATCCATTTGTATTCTTTGCAATGGCAATAAGTAGCAGAAAAGGAGATACATTCTGTGGTCGAAACATAATAGCATCAACAAGTTTTTCTTGAGAAGTAAGAGCCTGGTATCTTGCATCATTCGTAATCATGGGGCCAGGATAAGTCACATGACCATTAGCAAAGTTCACCTCTAATCCCAATAGAGACCGAACCACTTGAATGCCAGAAGGCAACTGGGGCGACAAGGCTTGAATTTGATTGTTAGGGTATAGTGTGGATGAGATAGGGGGAGCTTGATAACCCCCAAAAAGATTATTTGTCATGATGGTTTGGGGATTGGATAAACGCTGAGCATTCCCGTACATACCGAGTAAGACGTAACCGCAAAGAAGAAAAAGGAACCCAAGTCCTAATCTTTTTGTGAAATTCATTGCTTATACCAATCATTTCTTTAGCCTATCATTGATATTACAAGGAAATTAATAACAAAAGCTGAACAAGACACTATAATTTTCTCTATTCTTAAAAAGGAAACTTAATAATTTTGATTAATCAGTTGTGTTTTATAACCTAATCCTGATAATCAAGAATCAAAGCTCAATAGTATAAGGAGAGAGAGATGTTATTTTTTTTAGACACAGCAGACGTCAATGAAGTGAAAGAACTCGTTGCAACCGGCATGATCGATGGGATCACAACCAATCCCACACTCGCAGCATCTTCCGGTATCCCTTTCACTCACCTTATTACCCAAATGTGCGAATTGGTCGAAGGACCCGTTAGTGCAGAGGTAACAGCAATTGATGCGGAAACCATGATAATTCAAGGACGTCAATTGGCAAAAATTTCCAAAAATGTTGCGGTGAAAGTTCCTTTAACGGTTGAGGGGCTGAAGGCATGTCATGTCTTAACCAGCGAAGACATCATGGTAAATGTAACTTTATGTTTTACCGCAACTCAAGCCCTCTTAGCCGCAAAAGTGGGGGCAACTTTTATTTCACCTTTTATCGGTCGTCTTGATGATATTAGCCAATCCGGCATGGAACTTATCCATGATATTCGAACTATCTATGACAATTATGGATACACAACGGCAATTTTAGCCGCCTCGATTCGCCATCCCATTCATGTTCTTGAAGCCGCTAAAGCTGGTGCCGATGTAGTAACCATGCCCCCAAAAGTACTCCGCCAACTTTATAAACACCCCCTTACCGATAGTGGATTAGACACGTTTATCAAAGATTGGAATCAAAGCGGTTTGACAATTTAATCTTATAAGATATCAGTCCCTTTAAAATCAGGGTTTGTTTTCTGGCCAACATCTATTACAATAAAATTTAGATAACTTTTATTAATAGGGGTCAATTATGGTCAGTAAAGGAAAATTTGTTCTTGGTTTATTAGCAAGCGTCTTAGCAGTTTCTTTCGCAGTAGGGAAAATCGGTACGGGTTCTGAAAATTTAGCTCCCTCTCTTCTGGAATCAAAGGAACCACGGACTGCAGGAGCAGAGTCGAAAGGCGAGAACACAAGAAAAAAGGAAACTTCTGGACTTGCTAGAGTATTGGATAATTCATCGAGCTCTGGAACAAAAGAGACTACTGGAGCCTCAGAAGGTTTGACTCACTCTTCGTCCCTTGGGACCAAAGAAACCACTAAACAGGCCAATCCAACGGAAGTTTCTGGTGGCCTTGGTGGTGTGGGAACTTCTGGTTCTACAGGGATCCGTGAGACTTCAGGAACAACCGGGACAGCTGAGAATCTTGGTTCTACAGCAACAAGCGAAACTTCTGGATCTTCCTCCTCTTCAGGGAGTACGGCCATAAAGGAAATCTCCGGAACAAGTGGAGAAGGAGCGACATCTCCTGCCAGTGCGAAAGAATCCTTAGAAGGCATTGATGATACTATTCTTGCTAGAAGAATTAATAAAATTCTCACAGACAGTCCAGAGATGATTGTCGCAGCTTTACAAAAATTCAATCAAGCTCAACATCGCATCCAACAAGAAAAATTGGATGCTTCCTTAGTAAAATATAAAGATGAAATCTCAAAAGATTCGAGCGCAATCGTTTTGGGAAAGAAGGATGCGGAAATTAAGCTCGTCGTCTTTTTAGACCCAAATTGCCCACACTGTCGTCCTTTCTCCCAGGCTTTGACGAAAGTAAGTACAGAACATCCGAATGTTGCTATTTTTGTTCGCCAATGGCCCATTCTAGGTCCAGACTCCGAGGAAGTTGCCCGTGGCTTATGGGCTATTAAACAACAAGGAAGTGATAAGTTTAATGCTATCACCAAAGCCATAGCGGCAAGCGAAGATCGGTATACTTTTGCGAAATTGCTTTTGTGGGTCACAGACCACAAGCTCGATGTTACCAAGTTTAAAAAGGATTTTGAGTCACAAGCAACAAAAGACATTGTTGATAACACCAAGAAACTCGCACTCGACATTGGCTTAGAGGGAACACCAACCAGCTTATTGGTCAGCAAAAAGGGGATACGCGTTGTCAGTCCAACGGACGAAAAAAGTCTTCAAAGTATCCTAACAGGAGCTGCGAAAGACGGTAGCGATAAGACCTAGTCTTCAGTTTTTGCCCCCACCATATTCCAAGGGTCTGAATATAGCTTTATTTTGATCCTTGGATTCATTTTAGTTCCATATCGACTTCAAATGGCGTAAAAAGTATCTAAAGATATAGGTTAAAAAATTTAACACACTTAATTTAGGTAAATTTCTAAGATTACGGCAGACAATTTCAGGAGTTATTGATGATACAAGAACATAAACCATACATCATCGTCCTCGGTAATGAAAAGGGGGGGACGGGTAAGTCTACTGTTGCTATGCACATCATTGTTCACCTTTTACGCGAAGGCCATTCCGTAGGCTCTATTGACGTTGACGCGCGCCAAGGAACTTTAACACGGTATATCGAAAATCGCCGGGCACGCAAAGAAAAAACAAATGAGAATTTACCCTTATCTGACCATATCCCTGTCTATCGTAGCAAATTAGAATCTGTACCTGCAGCAGAGGCTGAAGAAACATCAGTCTTCACCCAAGCCTTAACTCGTCTAAATGAAAATGACTTTATCGTCATTGATACACCTGGAAGTGATACTTATCTTTCTCGCTTAGCCCACTCCTATGCTGATTCACTCATTACCCCCCTCAACGACAGTTTTATTGACTTAGACATGTTGGTGAGAGTCAATGCAGATTCTCTCGATATTTTACGGCCAAGCACATATTCTGAAATGGTGTGGGATCAAAAGAAACAACGCGCAATGCGTGATAGTGGATCAATTGATTGGATTGTTCTTCGTAACCGCCTTAGCAGCCTAAACTCTCGAAACAAAGAAGAAATGGAGCGGGTGTTGTCTGCATTATCTAAACGTATTGGCTTCCGCCTCGTTGCAGGATTCGGAGAACGTGTTATTTTCCGGGAATTATTTTTAAATGGACTAACGCTCCTTGATATGAAAGAAAGTAACACAGCCCTGACTCTGTCTCACATAGCTGCCAAACAGGAGCTGGTTTCTTTGATGAATATGATTCAGTTACCTAACCATTCACGAGCCGCAAGAGTCGCGTAATTTTCCCTGGGAAGAGAAGAATTAAGGGAAGCATTTAGTCGGTTGGCCTTTTTTAATTCTCAACCAAATGAGAATATAATTAGAATCAAAGTGTTTGGGATGCCTGAGAAGATCCAACATGACTTTGGGGCAATCATTTGTCTTGCTAATAAGGGGGGGCAATCTTTAAAACCTTAACAAAGGAGAAATTAAAGATGCTCTTTAAACCTTCCAAAGAATTCATTCTTAAAGATATTGAAGATTTATATAAAAAAGCTTTAGATACGGATAGATTACAGGTCGCATTGAAAGCAAAAGAACTTCAAAGTAAAATTATTGGTTTATTCCACACGCAAGAGTTTCCCAAAGTTACTCAGATTAGTGATATGTCCGACGATCAATTGCGCGCCCTCGTGGCGCGTTTAGAAGAAAATGATTCCCACTTAAAATCTTCTGAATCCTCACAAAGTAGTAAATAGCAAAAATTTGGCTACTTTCCTTAATTTCAAATAAAATTAATTCAGTGAATTTATTGTCTAGTATTATTTTAAAATTTGTATAAAATTAAATTAATATTAACTCTTAAATACCGCGGTGATGATGAAACGACCATTGTTATTAGTGCTACTTTGTAGCTTTTTGCAGTCAAGCTGTAATCACAAATCGGGGCAGCAAGGTGATCAAGATGGTCTCATTCGCGCTGGGGATCGTGTCAATCAAGCTGGTGATTCTACTTCAGCCATAAACGTATATAAAAGTGCGTTAGAAAAAAATCCTCCTCAAAAACTTCCTCTGTATTTAAAATTGGGTGAAGCTTATATGAATGCGGAGCGCCTAGAAGAGGCCAAAAAAACTTACGAAGAAGCATTGCCTTACGATGAGAATGATGAAGTTAAAAAACAGCTAGGTCGCCTTTATATTGCTACAGGGCAACCGGACACAGCTATTTCAATGTTTGAAGGTATTCTGTTGGTCCATAAAGATGATGGGAAAGCATTGAACGGATTGGGCGTTGCGTATGATATAAAAGGTGACCACCAACGGGCTCAAGATCTTTATCGCAAATCACTTATAATCAACGGAGATAATGACCAAGTTAAAAGTAATCTTGGCCTATCACTTGCATTTTCCGGTAAATACGATGAAGCCTTAAAACTTTTACAACCCCTTGGTGAAGCCGTAGGAGCGACATCCAAACATCGGCACAATCTTGCTTTAGTTTATGGGTTATCCGGAAACAAAGCCAAAGCCCAAGAAATTTACGGGAAAGATATGGATGCAAGAGAAATTCAAGAGAATCTCCATGCACTAAACATGACTGTGAAACCTCAAACTATGAAAAACGAAACCATGGAATCAATAGCCATGGATGAGGGAGCGACCGTAGAATGATAGATACATTACAACCTGTATTTAATTCTATTCCTCTCATTGTCGGCACCATATTTTTATTGGCAGCGCTGTTAGATTTTCTATATTACAGATTGCCAAATAAACTTTTTTATATAATTTTTTACCTTTTCCCCATCTATATCCTTCTTTCTTTTAAGTTTCATCTTTTTAGCAACTACTTGGTTTTTGTAGGATCAATACTCATCGGATTTTGTCTATTTTCTACTGCTATTATTGGAGGGGGAGACGCCAAATTACTTGCAGCCGTCACTTTATGGATGGGCTGGAATAATATCGTTCCGTTTATGCTTTGGCTGCTCATTTTTGGGGGAGTTGTCTCTTGCGCATACTTATTTTTCCCAAAAATGATTTATCATATAACCGCCCAAACGCGCCACTTTATTCAAAAGCAAACTTTCCTCAAAAAGGGCGTCAAATTCTTAGTTTCTGACGTGGATAATATTGAAGGTGAGGTTATTTCTTTGCAACAAAAAAGAATGGTTCCTTATGGTATTTGTATCGCGGGAGCCGGATTAATTATTCTATTAAAGGGGATAATGTAAATTATGCAACGTCTTGAACCCATTATTGCTGTCATTGCTTTTGTCGTTGCCATCTTGGTAGCGTTTGGTGTCTATCATTTGGTTTATACTGCACCCAAACAAACTACCAATATGGAGCATTGTCCTCCCCTTCCAGAGATGAAAGAAATCATGATTGCCAAGTCAATCATTAATACGGGAGATCCTATCAACGGTTCCATTGTTTACGAAAAATGGCCAACATCTTCCATAAGAGCTGGATTCTATGCCAAAGACCAAATAACGCCAGAACAATTAAAATCATTGATTGCTCGACGTATTATTAATCAAGGCGAACCAATTGCAAAAAATAGCGTTGTTGATCGTAAGGATCATGGTGTGCTTTCCGCATTACTAAATGAAGGTATGCGCGCAGTATCTATTGGATTGGATCAAAATTCTGGTATGTCTGGCTTACTAAATCCCGGTGATATAGTTGACGTTATTGTGGCCTTAAATAATACAGGCAAGGAAGAAAAAGATCATGAAGATCTCAATCGGACAATTCTGTGCGGAGTTCGAGTCTTAGCCATAGACCAACATCTATCAAGTTCGGTAGAAGTCCTGAGCAAAAAAGTAAGTGAGGCAATTCAAGCACCCAAGTCTGTAACCCTTGAAGTCACGCCTCGACAAGCATCTGCTTTGGCATCAGCTGTGAAGATGGGAACAATTTCCTTAAGCTTACATTCAAGCAATGATGATAAAACAACATGCGTTGAATCTTCGTTAAAACCGGTAGACCAAATAAAGATTATCCGTGGTGACGGGACACAAGCCCCTACGCAACAGAAATAAAGAGTGATGATAAACATGAGAAAAAATCTATTTAACTTGAAATTATTCACAAAAGGAGGCATTTTCGCTTCCCTACTGGTAGTCGCAACGTATGCCGGGCAAAATCTTCCCTCAAACTCGCAATATCCTGCAAAAGAGGAGGCTCCCGCCGCTTCATCCAAATCGGAAAATAAGCCAGCATCGACTGCAGCTCCTGCAAAAGGAGCAAAATCTGGAGATGCACCGGCTACACCCGCTGCTGCTCCCGCCTCAACAGCACCGGTTCCCTCAGAAGCTAAGAATCTTATTGTTGATGCGCCACCAAAAGGTATTCCCCCCGTCCCAGTGAAAGACGTTGGTGTAGCCACAACAAAACGCATCAAATTAGCCAATCATGGAACACAAGTTATTAATTTAAAACAAGCAGGGGGACAGGTCTTGTTGACAGATCCAAAAATAGCAGACGTCCAACTGGTAACCCCCTCAACGTTATATGTTTATGGTCGTTCTCCCGGCAATACAGAAATTGTTGTCACGGGACAAGATATGCAAACAGCCTATCGTTACGAAGTCCAAGTTGTTTCTGACTATCGCGAGTTAGAAAATTTGATTCATGGATTTGTTCCTAACAACAAAATAAAAGTTCATTCTGTACCCGACGGGCTGCTCCTTCAAGGCTCAGTTGAGTCTGCAAAACAAGCTGAAGATATTCGCTCTCTTGCACAACGTTATGTTGGGACACAAGGTACGGTTGTTAATCAACTTAAAGTCAAAGGTTCAACGCAAATTAGCTTAAAAGTAAAAATTGCTGAAGTTAAGCGAAATGTCGTGAATCAATTGGGAATTAACTGGTCAACAGCACCCATACAAAACTTCAAGTTCGGGTTGTTTACGGGCCGCCCCAGCACCGTTATTAGCGCCGCTACAGGTTTACCCGTAAACTTTTTCCCCTCTTCAACAACACCGCAAAAAAGCAGTATTGGCGCCAACTTCAAATCAAATTTTGGAAAAACAAATTTTTCCGCTTTAATTGATGCCCTTGCTCAAGAAAGCTTAGCTACAGTTCTAGCAGAACCAACCTTGGTGACACGTTCGGGAGAAGAAGCAAGTTTCCTTGTTGGCGGTGAATATCCTTACCCAATTTCTCAAGGATATGGACAAAATTTGACAGTAACAATTCAATTTAAACCTTATGGTATTAGTCTTTCTTTCGTCCCCGTTGTCATTGGAGATATGATCAGTCTTCGTGTTCGTCCAGAGGTGAGCGGACTTGACAATACCGTCACAATTACGGATCAAAATGGAAATAAAATTCCTTCCATTCAAACGCGTCGCGCCGAAAGCACGATGGAAATGGCTAATGGACAAAGCATGATTATGGCGGGGCTTCTAACCGACCAAACTGCTGGCACCATCAACAATCTCCCTGGTTTGGCAGATATTCCAATTTTGGGCGCGTTATTCCGTTCCGTCGATTATCAAAATGAAAAAACGGAATTAGTGATCATTGTTACGCCTTACATTGTAGAACCTATCGACAATCCAGAAGATGTCATTCTCCCGACACAAGGCTTAAAGTTTGCTAAACTGTTGGAAATGATTTTATACAAGCACATAAATGAAGCGACAGGTGCGGCACCTTGCCCATCCTTGATTGGCAACGCAGGTTTTTACTTTTAAAAGTGAGATAATATGATGAAAACAAGAAATCCGAACCTGAAAATGAGCAAAGTAAGTATAGCTCTTTTGATGCTTTTAAGTTTAGAGGGGTGTGAAGTCCCCAATAAACAAGAAATCCCTATGCCCGAAAAACCTTATATCTTGAAGCATGACACGAAGTTATATACCGTCCATTTTCACGGCCGTAACAGCAAACTTTCTGAACCAGAGAGGGTCCGCCTCCTAGCGGCCATAAAACCTTCAGGCCCTGGAAAAATGTCAACTCATGTTACAATTCCCAATAAGGGATCACGTCTAGATAAGCAGCGCTTAAAAAATCTTATTCGTACGTTGTTAGAATCAGGTGTAAAAGCAAAACAAATTCACAAAAATGACAAATTATCGAAAGCGAGCGGGAACTCAATTGAGATTGTCCTAGATACCTATCACGCTATTCCTCCCCTTTGTCCTAACTGGTCGACCCAATATGGATCCGGTTATAGCAGAGGTCAGACCGGGAATTTTGGCTGTGCAACTGCTGCCAATTTCTTGTTAATGTTAGATGATCCCATTATTCTCTTCAAAGGCGAACAAAGCGTAAGTCGTGACGCGGCTCGAGATTCCCTCGCGATAGCAGATCATCGAGCTGGCAAGGATAAAGGTAAGTGGCTAAAAGTTGAAAAATCTGAAGGAGCTGGTGGCTCTTCTGGTTCCGCTAGTGGTGGAGGTCAATAATGACAAAAATAGATTTCGATAGTTTCGACGTTGCTTGCTTTACGCAAGATGAAGGAACGGGGTCCGCGGTAGCTGAAGCCATTTCAAGACTCGGAGATATTCAATATAAAATATTCCCCGGGGACTTGACCCACGCTATTGAATATACCAAGTCATCTGCCCGGTGTAAGGTTTTATGTGTCGATTGTAGCAAAAGTGACTTGCTTATTTCCGATGTAGAAAAACTGATGGAATTTTGTCCGCCAGACACAAATGTCATTATTTTAGGAGATAGAAATGAAGTCAGTATCTTTCGAGATTTGATGAAATTAAATATCTCGGACTATTTAGTTAAACCTGCAAGCGCAGAAATTATTTCCCGCTCTCTCAGTGTTGCCTTAAAACTTGATACGAATGAATCTCTCACACGGAAAAAACGTGCAGGTAAAGTCATTCTCTTTTTAGGAACTGTTGGGGGAATTGGTACAACTACCTTAGCAACAAATACAGCTGTTATGATTGCTTCAGAAGTTGGCAAAAAAGTTGTTTTGATTGATGGCGATTTCCAATTTGGAAATGTAAGAACTCTTCTTGATTTGCCTGCATCTCACGCGCTTCATGATGCCCTTGAAAGCCCTGATCGTATTGATGATGTGTTTCTTGAGCAATCCATGGGTGAATATGGAGACCGCTTACGTGTCATTAGTTCAGAAGAATCTTTAAACGAGTATCTTGAACTAGATCAAGAACGTCTCGCAAATCTTGACCACCTTATGGAACTTATTACATCTAAATTTCATTATATTGTTATTGATTTATCTCGCCACCATCCCGTTTTATGGCGCTATTTTAATCGACATGCAAATATGGTGTTTTTCGTAACGGGTTTAAATATTACTTCTCTCAGAGACACGTTAAGGATATCGAGTGTTTTAGCCGAAGAAAAAGACACTAAAACGCATTCTATTATCCTTAGCCATACGCATGAAAAGCAAACCATTAAACGTGAACGATTTGAAGAGTTGCTGGGTCAAAAAATTGACATTGAAGTTGCCTATAACTCTGGAGCTTCTGGAGCCGCTGATTTAGGCGTACCTTTAGCAACCAAAAGTCAAGGGTTCAGAACAGATATCAATAAAATTGTGGAAGTCATTACTGGATCGAGCATTCGAAAGAATCAAGCTCCCTTTCTTACAAAAATTGCCAAAAGTCTCACAGGACGGTAAAGCAAAAACACACTCCCTTGATTAAAAGAGACCCCATCGTGCGAGTCTCTTGTGTGTTTAGTGCGCACTTGCTACCATTCCCTTCATGAATGATGAAGACTCCTTAAGCGCCCGTTTAAAACGATATAGCCAAGTTTCCTCTGCTGTAGGGGGATTGGCGGCTCGATTGGTTGGGCAAAAATTATTTGGTATTGAAATTGATCAAGCTTCCCATGCTCAAGGGTTAACAAGCGTCCTGGGAAACTTAAAAGGCCCCTTGATGAAGGTTGGTCAATTTCTCGCAACCGTCCCAGGTGCTCTACCGCCTGAATATGCCGAAATGTTCTTATCTTTGCAAATGAACGCACCTCCTATGGGGTGGGCCTTTGTGCGCCGACGCATGGTTCGGGAACTCGGAGCCGATTGGCAAAATCGCTTCTTAGAATTCTCACAACAAGCCATCGCGGCAGCTTCACTTGGTCAAGTGCATCGCGCCAAAGATACTATGGGCAATAATTTGGCTTGTAAACTCCAATATCCCGCTATGGCCTCAATTATTCAAGCTGATCTTGCCCAACTCAAGTTAGTCCTATCCCTATACGAGAATTGGAGTTCCGCACTCGACACAACAGAAGTCCAAGAAGAAATTGCTTTACGTCTCGCTGAAGAACTTGATTACCAAAATGAAGCTCAAAATATTGCAATCTATCAACATATTTTTCAAGGCAAAGAGGACACATACGCTGTCCATATTCCCACCGTTTCCAATGATCTATCTACCAAAAGATTACTGACCCTCTCCTGGATGGACGGACAATCACTTTTAACCAAAACAGAAGCACCCGAAGAAGAGCGCAATATCTTAAGTCGTCAACTATTCATGGCTTGGTATTACCCTTTTTATCATTTTGGAGTTATTCATGGAGACCCTCATCCTGGAAATTACACAGTACGAGAAAACAATCATTTGAATATTCTTGATTTTGGGTGTGTGCGTATTTTCCCTCCCCCTTTTATTCAAGGTGTCATTGACCTCTATAGAGCTCTCCAACAAGAGAATCAGGACTTAGCCGTTAAGGCCTACGAGGCTTGGGGCTTCAAAAATTTAAACAAGGAAATGATCGATATCATTACGCAATGGGCACGCCTGCTCTATAGCCCCCTTCTTGATGATCGTGTACGACCCATTCAAGACATTTTGGACGGCAGTTTAGGCTGGGAAACGGCAACCAAAGTCCATGCAGAATTGGAACGCCTGGGTGGCATCCGGCCGCCTAAGGAGTTTGTCTTTATGGATAGAGCTGCTGTGGGAATTGGATCTGTTATTATGCGCTTAAAAGCCGAACAAAATTGGCACCAGCTTTTTGAAGGATTGATTGAAAACTTTGATATTGACCAAGTTGAACGTCGTCAAAAATTAGCCCTAAATATTAAGAGTTCTGGAAATTATCGGACTTAGAAATTGACAGCTTTTGCTTTTTCAGCAAGTCCTTCCCAAAATTTTTGAAAGTCCTCTTTTGAGATATCTGTAGGAGCATAATCATAAGCCGCTTGATACTCAAGGCCAATAAATTGAATCGATGAATCATACGCCTTCAAGGATCTTCCCACATCTTCAAGATTTTTCTTACGATCATCCACCAATATAACCACTTTAGGATACCGACATTTACCTACTTTTATCAAATGGGAAGGGCCCATGTGCTTTAAAAATGCAACAAAAGTTTCTCCTTTTGTCACATTACGCTCTCCATTTGAGGATAAAATTCCGTTGTATAAAAGCGGGAAGTATCCTCCATAGTGAGGGAAATCCATAAAAGGCACACAAGGAGGAAATTGTGTCCGTTTCTTGGCAAAGTCGAGTCCTATTTTTTGTAAATGATCTTTACGCAGGACAAGTACCTTATTCTTATATCCCGGTAATTTTCCGGTTAAAACAGCCGTAAAGGCAATAGTTCCCACACCCTTTTTTTGAAGATTTTTAATACGGTGTGGCGTATCTGCTTCCACCAGTTTTTGGGGTGTTGTTAGAACAAGAAGGGTGTGCATAAGATCGATTTGGAGAGGCGATAACTTTCCCAGAATTCTTTTATAAACATCCTTATATTTTTTTAAAACTGGATAATAGGTAGCTGGATGCTCTGATTGAATTAATGTCATATCAATATCAAAAGCAACCCAAACATCCTCAGGCTTGTGCACCTTTAAAACTTGCTCAACTTTGGCTTGAACCTCTTTCATAACTTTAATAGAAAAAATTTGTGCTTGAGTTGACGATGATAAAATACATACCATCATAATGATTCCAAATAATGTCGAGAGCATGTTCAACCCGATGTTGAATTTTTACCCTCTATTTTATCACAAAATTGGAATGACGGGTTAATTTTTATTTTAAAAAATGAGATAGGTTTCAAAAGGGTGCTCCTGCCTCCCTTCACAATATGTCTATGTCCGCGCATAAGCTCCTGGAGCATCTTCAATGACATGCTTCTTGTGAATTATTCGCGCAGAAACCTTCCTACCCTCAAAAGGAACTAACCATTGTCGCCATTCATTCCACCAAGATCCAGCCTGATAGGTTGCCTCTTTTAGCCACTCGTCGGCTTCCATGGATAACGAATCACCTTTCCAGAAATGATGTTTATTAAGCTCTGGGGGATTGAAAATTCCTTTTAGGTGACCCGCTCCTACCAAAATAAATTTTTGTGCGGAAGATTTGGTCACTTGAGTTAGTGCATAGACTGATTGCCAAGGAGCAATATGATCTTCATAAGCCGCCACAATAAATAAGGGAGATGATACTTGTTGCAGCTGTAATGGTGTATCTTCTATAGAGAGTCCTCCCCGAACAATCAATCGATTTTCAATGAGAAAATCTCGCAAATAGGTGCTGTGCATCTTAACCGGCATTCGCAAAGCATCACATGTCCAATAAAGCATGTCAAAAGGAAAGGGTTCATGACCCAATAGGTAGTGATTTACATCTGATGACCATATTAAATCATTGGTCCGCAGCAAATTAAACGCCTGGACCATATATTGACCTTCTAAATACCCTTTGGTGGCAACATATTCTTCTAATTTCTTTTGCTGACGATCATATCGATAAATCCCCAATTCATCAATTTTGCTGTAATCAAAGGGAGTTGCTAGAAATGTTGCAGAGGCGATGCGCGTATCTTTTTTGGCCTTCAAGTAGGCCATTAATACCATAAGCAACGTGCCTCCAGAACAATATGCCAGCGTATTAACTTTCTCTTCTGCAGTGATTTGACACACTTCATCAAGCGCTGCGTTGACCCCATTTAAGACATAATCCGTTAGGGTTTTATTTTTTTGACGTTCGTCCGGGTTAACCCAAGACATTATGAATACCGTAAGGCCAGACTCAACGGCCCACTTTATAAAGGAATTTTCGGCACTTAAATCAAATATATAATATTTATTGATCCAGGGTGGCACTATCAACAAAGGCTGTTGAGCAACTTTTGTTGTTTTGGGTTCATATTGTATAAGTTGAAATAGATCATTTTGAAAGACAACTTTTCCCGGTGTCAAACCTAAATTTTCACCCAATTCAAACCCCTTCTTAGGGCCCCTTGCAACTTTAATTTTCGGGCTTTTTGATCTTGGACTCGAGGAGGTTAATGCCCCTTCCAAATTTGCCACATTTGACGAAGAATGAGTTGTCAAAGAGAGAGCATCAGCCAGATGGCGCGTATAAAGTCCTAATTTTTTACTTATAAGCGGATCAAGACCGTCTATTCGACTTGCTACATCTTTTAAAAAGCGCACATTCAAAATATAAGATTGATGAAGCAAATGGAAAAATGGATGATCATCCCATGCTCCTTTTTGATCCTGGGTTATTTGAGAATTCAGGTTAGTTTTTATGGTCTTTTTTTGAAAATGATTCAAAGTAGATTGTAGAAAATCTTGAACATCTACCAATCCCTTTTCGGGGATTTCCTCTTCATTCGTCGCTTGATCCGACAGTTTTTTTAAGGTTTGCGAGAACGTATTTATTACTTCCTGGGGCTTAAAAAGCCCCTCATCTACCCAAGGGGCCGAAGGAATATCTGCTACTTTCATGTATTGAGCCATTAACTTATGATTTTCTGATGCAATTTTTTTCCACTTATCCTTCCATTTCCCTGAAGTTCCATAAGAACTCCCCGGAGACGGTAGGGTTTCAAATTCCTTTGGTTGCTTCGCCATGGTTGAATGCTCTAAAGTAGGGTTGTATATGTCTAACGTAATGGTAAAAGATTAATAAAATGTATAAAATACTCGGAATAGGTGTAACGTTCCTTTTATCAGCTTGCACAACAGATCCCGTATCAGAGGAAGCCTATGAAGCGCCCCAAGGACAATTCCCCCTCTTAGGCAATATACCCAATCGAGACTCAATTCCGCCCTTTGAAGACATTAGCCTTCAACAAAAACGTCTTCGCCGCGAAATTGAAGAAGCTTCTCAAAAACAAACAGAAATCTTAAAATCTGAAAAGAAATTAACAATTCCGCAAACCACCCCTTGATTTTCAATCCGATCACCCTAGTTTTATAAAGGTAGGAATAGAAATTTTATAGGAGTGTATTATGAAAAAAAATTTTGTTGCCATTAGTTGTGCTGCTTGTCTCTTATTATCAGCATGCTCAACCCCTCAAGGCACAAATCAATATAATGGTACCTTACTCGGTGCCGGCGGAGGCGCACTTGCTGGTGGACTTATAGGGTCCAGTATGGGAGGTGGCAGCGGGGCTCTTTTGGGGGCTGGTATTGGTGGTTTAGCGGGTGGTTTCGCTGGCAACCAAATTGGCAAGAGCATGGATGATAATCATCGCCATGGCCGTTATTAAGCCTAAGGCTTAACATTTATAGTCTAAAAACATCTTCTAAGCCATTGGGACTAAAAATTCCAATGGCTTAGAAAGCTTTATTTGTTTCTCCGCCTCCCTTTCCCTACGAGACTTTTCTGAAGCCAAATCATTAAAATAACTTTGAAAATAAGCTAAGGTTTGCTATGCATTTTTGAGAGAGACGGAAAGAGGGTTTTGGGAATGAAAATAGCAATAACAACGGATGAAATTTACCCTGTCCATGCCTTCGTAATGGATTGGTTGAAAGCTAATGGTCATGAGCCCATTCCTTTTGGGGCCCTCAAGTCTCAACGTGATGAATCTTGGGTAAAGGCGGCCCATGAAGCGGCACAGGCCATAAAAAATGGGATATGTACCGATGGAATCTTCTTCTGCTGGACGGGAACGGGTATTTCGATAGCTGCCAACAAAATCTCGGGAATTAGAGCTGCTCTGTGCACAGATGCTGAAACGACTCGTGGTGCGCGCATTTGGAACCATGCTAACGTATTGGCCCTATCAAATCGACTTCTCAGCCAAGATATTGCAAAAGAAATTTTAACAGCTTGGTTTCAGGATTATGATCACACAATCGGGATAAAGGGTGTTTCTGAGTTAAAAGCAATTGACAGTAATCATAGTTGACATTTTGAATTTTAAATAGAAATTTTTATAAAAATCAAATAGTTAACCAAGCAGTTGGCCCACCAATTTTGAGGTGTAATCGACAAGGGGAATTATTTTTCCGTAATTCATTCGAGTGGGCCCCACAACACCAATTGCACCCAGAATATGTTGTCGAGAGTTTTTATAAGGCGCCACAACTAACGAACATCCCGAAAGACTAAAAAGGCTATTCTCAGCCCCAATAAAAATCTGTACCCCTTCGGCTTGTATCGAGGCATCTAACAATTGAATAAGCGTTTCTTTGGTATCCAGAACCGCAAATAAATCCCTTATATGATCTAGGTCTTCAACGACATTTACGTTTGTGAGGAGGTTACTTTGGCCCTTTACAATTAAAGAACCACCTTGATCTCCTTCACTCCAAACCCCAATACCGGTTTCCACCACTTTTGCAGTCAAGGTATCTAAATGGGCCTTATGTTGCTTTAATTCTTCAAAAATGACGCGTTTTGCATCTGTTAATGTACGACCCGCTAGCCGATTATTTAAATAGTTTGAAGCTTCAATTAATATGGTTGGAGGAACCCCAATGGGAACCTCAATCAAACGATTCTCAACAACCCCATCTTCTGTAATCATAACCAAAATAGCCCGACCAGCACTTAAACTTAAAAATTCAACGTGTTTAAGAGGGGATTCAGTCTTTGGCGCGAGAACTAAGCCAGCACATTTGGATAAGCCCGACAGCATCGAAGTTGCTTCTTCTAAGACATCATCAACTTTTCGTCCTGCGTTCGTGCAGCGTTGCTCAATGTAGGATCGATC
This sequence comes from Alphaproteobacteria bacterium, assembly GCA_016870095.1. Classification (NCBI taxonomy): domain Bacteria; kingdom Pseudomonadati; phylum Pseudomonadota; class Alphaproteobacteria; species Alphaproteobacteria bacterium. Next base: position 286,276 of record VGCI01000002.1, read on the forward strand.
TCCTTCTGAAAGATCTCCTACTTCCAACAAACCATGGACAAAAAAGCGCAAACCTGCTTCTGTCGGCAAACGTCCTGCAGAGGTATGGGGTGCGTATAAAAGCCCCGCCTCCTCTAAATCCGCCATCACGTTGCGGATTGTTGCGGGGGATAAAGTTGTTTTCAGACGACGGGAAAGTTTACGAGATCCAACAGGTTCCCCCGTTTCCACGTACGCATCGACAAGTTCACGAAAAATATCTATCGAGCGTTTATTTAGTTCTGCAACTGTCAATGACATGTTTTAGCCTTTCATTCGTCTTTAACATGTAGTAAAAAAACAACAAATCGTCAAGGGAGAGAAGAAATCCATATGCGCAATAATAAAAGAAAAACGAATGAATTAAGAAGTGTTTTCTTAGGCCCAAGTTACGCAAAGTATGCTGAAGGGTCTTGTTTTGTTAAATTTGGCGATACACACGTGATTTGTACAGCAACAATAGAGGAAAAAGTTCCCCCTTTTTTACGAAATACCGGCTCCGGTTGGATTACAGCTGAGTATGGCATGCTCCCGCGGGCAACTCATCAACGTGTAGACAGAGAAGCTTCCAAAGGCAAGCAATCGGGACGGACCCAAGAAATCCAACGGTTAATTGGGAGATCCTTACGTGCCGTTGTTGATTTAAGTCTATTGGGAGAACGACAAATTCGAATCGACTGTGATGTTATTCAAGCCGATGGAGGAACCCGTACCGCCAGTATTACGGGTGCCTACGTAGCCATGCACCAAGCACTGGAAAAATTGGTTAAGAATAAAACATTAGCAAAAATGCCAATTATTGATCAAGTTGCTGCCATTTCTTGCGGAATAGTCAAAGATGAGCCTCTTCTCGATCTTGATTATCAAGAAGACTCAAACGCAGAGGTTGACGCTAATTTTGTAATCACAGGATCAGGCAATCTTGTTGAAATTCAAGCTACAGCCGAAAAGAATTCCTTTGGAGACGAAGCCTTTGGGCATATGTTGAAATTGGCTCGCGAGGGCATCACAGAACTTGTTAAGTTGCAGAAACAAGCTTTAAAAATCGAGTGATCTATAGAAAAACTAAGGATACCGATATGCGTTTATTTCAAGAACCTAAGTTGCTTATTGCCAGTCATAATTCTGGTAAAATTCGGGAAATTGCAGACCTTTTGGGCCCCCTTCAAATTATCACAACTTCCTCTGCCGCTTTGAATTTAGAGGAACCAGAAGAAACAGGTTCAACATTTATGGAAAATGCTCTTCTCAAAGCACAAGCAGGGATGAATGTCACAGGCTTACCCTGTTTGGCTGACGATTCAGGCCTCGCAGTTACTGCCCTTGAAGGACAGCCTGGTATCTATTCTGGTCGTTGGGCACAATTACCAGATGGAACACGTGATTTTTCTTATGCCATTAATCGTATCAATCAAGATTTGACAGATAAAAGTGATCTGTCTGCCCATTTTGTGTGTGCGCTGAGCTTGGTTTGGCCCGATGGCTCTGACGTAACTCTTGAAGGAAAAGTCTACGGTCATCTCACCTTTCCTCCCCGCGGTAAAAAAGGGTTTGGTTATGACCCCATTTTTATTCCTGAAGGACATTCTATCACGTACGCAGAAATGGCACCTGAACTGAAACAACGCATTTCACACCGAGCCATAGCCATTCAGAAAATGATACATGCATGCTTCACACCTCATGCTTAAAAATCAAAATTTAGCTCTTTATATACACTGGCCTTTTTGTTTATCAAAATGTCCATACTGCGATTTTAATAGCCATGTTAGAGCATCTATAGATGAGAATTCCTGGGAGGAAGCCCTCTTGAAGGAGCTTGATCAAACAGCCAAACGCATAGGCCCAAGAACCCTTACAAGCATTTTTTTTGGTGGGGGAACCCCTTCTCTCATGCGCCCCAAAACTGTTGAAGCTTTGATCAAGCGTGCGCTGAATCACTGGACGGCAAGTCCCAATATCGAAATCACTCTTGAGGCCAACCCTAATTCTGTGGAAGTGAATCGCTTCCATGATTTAAAAAATGCAGGAATCAATCGTATATCCATCGGCGTACAAGCTTTAAATGACCCCGATCTAAAGCAATTGGGACGACATCATAGTGTTGACGAAGCTCTTACCGCAATTCAAATAGCTTTAGATATATTTCGCCGTGTCTCTTTTGATCTTATTTATGCGAGGCCCCACCAGACATTAGAAGCATGGCAACAAGAGCTTCAGCTCGCCTTATCTTTTGGAACAGAGCATTTATCTCTTTATCAACTCACCATTGAGCCTGGAACCGCTTTTGCTCCTCTCTATGAGAGAGGAGACCTTAAAATTCCAGATGAGGATTTAGCTGCAGATTTTTTTGAATTAACACAAAATTCCATGGAAGCCGCTGGATTACCGGCTTACGAGATTTCAAATCACGCGCGGTTGGGTGCTGAATCACGCCACAACTTAAGCTACTGGCGCTACGAAGATTACGCAGGCGTAGGGCCCGGTGCTCATGGTCGCTTAACGCTCCCCTCAGGCAAAGTCGCCACCAAACAATATAAAGCCCCTGAAACGTGGATGAAAGCCGTTAAAGAGGGGTCAGGGGAAGAAGAATCGATTGATCTTTCACCCAAAGAACAAAATACCGAAGCTTTAATGATGGGCTTACGTCTCACATCTGGCATTCGCCTTGTTGATTTTCCAGACCTTGAAGAGAGTATTATCAACTCCAAATCTTTAAATATACTTACAAATGAAGGATATTTGGTCAAGACAAGCACTGCACTTCTAGCTACACCCAAAGGTCTTCAGTGCTTAAATGCTGTATTAAGAGCGTTGCTGTCACCCAATTAAGGGCATAATTAAACCTAAGATTTTTGTTCAGCGGGAGAACCTATTTTTTCATCTAATTTTACCTGCTTTTTGGCTGATGATGGGGGAGTATTTTCTTTATTTTGAGGGTTTTCCAAATTTTCACTATCTTCCATATGTGGATTTCCATGCTCATCAAAATTAAGAGCTTCTTTTTCCTTAAGAATTTCCCTTTCCCCTAAAGTTGTGATCTTTTTAGATGGTTTTTGAACTGACTTATCAAAAAATTTCATTATAGATAATGAAGGCTTTTTCTCTGAAGAACTTGTATCACTTGGTTTCTCCTTCAAGGCAGGTTTTTTAAATTCTTCATTTGATTCTGATTTCTTCTCAGCCTGCTTTTCTGTTTTGGGCAATACTTCCGTATTTGCTTTGTCATCGACTGAAGGCTTATCTTTAACATCTCGTTCTGTTGCAGACGGCGTCTTTTTGACCTTAATAGCCTCCAATTTAAATTTCGCTTCAGCTATCTGCTTTTCAATTTCTTCTTCTGAAGTCTCCTCAAGAGGAGTTTCTTTTGCCTGGACAAAAATATTTGATTTATTATCTACACGATTCTCTTTTGCTGGAATCTCTTTAAGTTCGCTCTCATTCGCCCTACTTTGAATATCTTGGCTTGTTTGCATTTGAGTAACCTGCCCTGCTGACGAGTAACTCTGCGTTCCGTCTGCAGGCCTAGAAGCATTCTTTAAGTACAATTGCTTCTGGCGATTTCTCTCTCGCAAAGCTACCTCAGCCTGAAACCGCGCATTTGCAGCCGCTTCTTCAGCAAGGTAATTTTGATTATAAGGCGCTTGAGCAGGATAAGGAACGGGAGATGGGTATGGATATGGATATTGATTATTCATACGTGCTTGTTGTTGCATATGAAAAGATTGTTGAACTAACTGATTTTGCAGAGCACGTTGGGCATTTTGAGCTAATTGGTTTTGCCGGAAATATTGATCCTGTTGTGCCAGTTGGACTTGCTGATTTAGTCGCACTTGATCTGCCGCTCTGGCGGTCGCATAATTTTGTTGCAGGGCTTTCTGCTCAGCTTGTTGTCTTGCAAGCTGATAAACGTAATTATCTCTTGCAGCCTTCTGATTCAATAGACTTTCTGCCACAGTCGCAAAACTTGATATAATTGGATTTTGAGGTTCATATTGGACTGCTGGTGTGTTGGGAGCAGGCGTTTGAGACACTGCAGACATAACAGGGGGCACTTTGTTTGCTTTATTATCTGACATACTCGCCGTATCCGTTTGTGCAAAATCATTGTCAGAGGAAGGTGCCTCGCTATCTTCAGGTACAGGGGGAATACTTTCTTCAGCTGGAACTGATGCACCTTCCGCAAGCTCTGAGGGGGGAATCATATCAACTGGGGGGGCCTCCTCTGTATCAAGACTAGAAGACACCGTTTTCTCAAGCTCGGACGGTGGAACCATATCGGCAGGTGGTGCCCCCCTATTAAGGCCAGAAGAAACGGTTTTCTCAAGTTCAGGTGGGGGAATCATATCAGCTGGTGGAGTCCCTTTATCAAGACTAGAAGACACCGTTTCGTCAAGTTCAGACGGTGGAACCATATCGGCAGGTGGCGCCTCGCTATCAAGGCCAGAAGAAACGGTTTTCTCAAGTTTAGATGGGGGAATCATATCAGCTGGTGGGATCTCTTTATCTGAGCTTAATACCGCAGTTTCTTCAAGTACGGAAGACGGGATCATATCAGCAGGGGGCGTGCTATCACTGAGTGAAGAAACCGCCTCCCCATCCGAAATTTCTGAAGAGGGAGTTTGAGCCGCATCTTCTCCTGCCGGTGAGCTCGCATCTACAACACCTGCAGGCGTAATATTAGCAGGCTCAGTAATGGGCTCGTTCACACCCAATACGATGAAAGGAGAGGAGGCTAAAAGCAGAGAAATGGGAACATATTGAAGATAAAATCTCATTAAAATCTAACCCCTCTTTATCAAACGCCTGGTCTTAATTTAAATCTTATTCAAAATAAATTAATGATTTGTGAATTTTAAATATTGAGCTCTTTTATAAGTAACCATATAAGAGGGATTATCTATTAGGAGAAATTAACATTCTTTATTTTCTCACTTACTTTTTCTTAGGTGCTGGACCTTTCTTAGGTGCAGCGGCTTTCTTAGGCGGAGGCGCTTTTTTGGGCGGAGGCGCTTTCTTAGGTGCAGCGGCTTTCTTTTGAGCTTTTTGTTCTTTCTTCGCAGCTTTCGTTTCCTTTTTATCAGCCTTCTTCTTTTCTTTTATATCTTTCTTATCAGCTTTCTTCTGAGTCTTCTGTTCTTTTTTCGCAGTTTTCTTTTCCTGCTTATCGGCCTTCTTCTGAGTTTTCTGGTCTTTCTTCGCAGTTTTCTTTTCCTGCTTATCAGCCTTCTTCTGTTCTTTTTGTTCTTTCTTATCGGCTTTCTTCTGAGTCTTCTGGTCTTTCTTCGCAGTTTTCTTTTCCTGCTTATCAGCCTTCTTCTGTTCTTTTTGTTCTTTCTTATCTGCCTTATTCTGAGTTTTCTGGTCTTTCTTCGCAGTTTTCTTTTCCTGCTTATCAGCCTTCTTCTGTTCTTTTTGTTCTTTCTTATCGGCTTTCTTCTGAGTTTTCTGGTCTTTCTTCGCAGTTTTCTTTTCCTGCTTATCAGCCTTCTTCTGTTCTTTTTGTTCTTTCTTATCGGCTTTCTTCTGGGTTTTCTGCTCTTTCTTCGCAGTTTTCATTTCTTGCTTATCGGCCTTCTTCTTTTCTTTTAATTCTTTCTTATCGGCTTTCTTCTGGGCCTTTATGGCTTTTTTCTCTTCTTTACGCTGACTATTGCTCACACCCCTGCCCATGCCTGTGCCACTGCCCATACCCGTGCCGCTGCCCATACCCATGCCGCTGCCCATACCCATGCCGCTATTCATTCCCATGCCGCTATTCATTCCCATGCCGCTATTCATTCCCATGCCGCTGTTCATTCCCATACCGCTGTTCATTCCCATACCGCTGTTCATTCCCATACCGCTGTTCATTCCCATACCGCTGTTCATTCCCATACCGCTGTTCATTCCCATACCGCTGTTCATCCCCATACCGCT